>DASTZO010000121.1:0-20304 GCA_035764265.1 Sphingomicrobium sp. | reverse complement strand
GCACGATCCGCGCCTTGCCGATCGGCAGGACATAGTCTTCCATCTGCGGAACGTCGAAATGCTGGCCGTAGAGCAGCTCGTTCTCGAGGAAGACGACCGGGTCGTCCGTCCGGATCGCGGCCTTGAGCAGCCCCTTCGCGTCCGCGGCGCTGTAGGGCGCGATCACCACCAGCCCCGGCACGCTCGCATACCAGGCGCCGTAATTCTGGCTGTGCTGCGCGGCCACGCGGGCCGCGGCGCCGTTGGGCCCACGGAACACGATTGGGCAGCGCATCTGGCCGCCCGACATGTAATTGGTCTTGGCCGCCGAATTGACGATGTGGTCGATGGCCTGCATCGCGAAGTTGAAGGTCATGAACTCGACGATCGGGCGCAAGCCACCCATCGCGGCGCCGGTGCCGAGGCCGGCAAAGCCGTATTCGGTGATCGGCGTGTCGACGACCCGCCTGGGCCCGAACTCCTCGAGCAGGCCCTGGGTGACCTTGTAGGCGCCCTGGTACTCGGCGACCTCCTCGCCGAGCACGAACACGCGCTCGTCGCGGCGCATCTCCTCGGCCATCGCGTCGCGCAGCGCCTCGCGGACGCTGAGCGGGGCGAGCGCGGTGCCCTCGGGCACTTCGGGGCCGGCCGGGGCCGCGGGGGCCGCGGCCAGCTGGGCGGTTCCGGTCTCGGCCTTTTGCGGCTGCTCGGTCTCGATGGGAGCAGCCTCGGTCTTCTGGTCGGACGGCGTCGGCTGCGGAGTTTCGTCATGCTTCGGGGCAGCCGGCAGGGCGCTCGCATCCTCGCCGTCCGCGGTGAGCACCGCGATCGGGGTGCCGACCTTCACCCCGTCGCTGCCCTCCGGAACCAGGATTTTCGCGATCGTGCCCTCGTCGACCGCCTCGAATTCCATCGTCGCCTTGTCGGTCTCGATCTCGGCGAGGATGTCGCCGGACTTCACTTCGTCGCCTTCCTTGACCAGCCATTTGGCGAGCGTCCCCTCCTCCATGGTGGGCGAGAGCGCGGGCATGGTGAGCTCGGTCGCCATCAGTAGCTCCCGACCAGGACGTCGGTGTAGAGCTCGGACCCGTCGGGCAGCGGAGCGTCTTCAGCAAACTTAGCAGCTTCGACGACGATATCCTTGATCTGCTTGTCGATTGCCTTCAGTTCGTCCTCGCCGACCCCGAGCTTGGCGAGGTCCCGGGCTGCGTTGCCGATCGGGTCGTTGTGCTCGCGGAATTCCTGCACCTCCTCGCGGGTCCGGTACTTGGCCGGGTCGGACATCGAATGGCCGCGGTAGCGGTACGTCTTCAGCTCGAGGATGATCGGGCCCTTGCCGCTCCGAGTCCATTCGAGCGCCGTCTCGGCCGCGCCGCGAACGGCGAGCACGTCCATCCCGTCGACCGGCAGCCCGGGGATCCGGAAGCTTTCCCCGCGCTTGTAGAAATCGGGCTCGGACGACGACCGCTCGACGCTGGTGCCCATCGCATATTGGTTGTTCTCGATCGCGTAGATCACCGGCAGCTTCCACAGCTGCGCCATGTTGAAGCATTCATAGACCTGCCCCTGGTTGGCGGCGCCGTCGCCGAAATAGGTCAGGCACACCCCGCCGTCCTCTGCGTAGCGGTGCTTGAAGCCGAGCCCGGTGCCGAGGCTGACCTGCGCCCCGACGATGCCGTGGCCGCCGTAGAAGCCGTGCTCGACCGAGAACATGTGCATCGAGCCGCCCTTGCCCTTCGAGATGCCGGCGGCGCGCCCGGTCAGCTCGGCCATGATCAGCTTGGGGTCGATCCCGTAGGCGAGCATGTGGCCGTGGTCGCGGTAGCCGGTGATCACGCTGTCCTTGCCGACCGTCATCGCCGACTGGAGGCCGACCGCGACCGCCTCCTGGCCGATGTAGAGGTGGCAGAAGCCGCCGATCAGCCCGAGGCCGTACAGCTGCCCCGCCCGCTCCTCGAAGCGGCGGATCAGAAGCATCTGCTTGTAGAGGCCGAGCAGCTCGTCGCGCTCCGCCTTGTGGCGCTTGGGCTCGGGCGGGCGTTCCCGGTTGGGTGCCTTGCGCGGCGGCGGGGACGCCGCCTTGGCCCGGTTGGCCGGCGGCGGCGCTGCGGCGGGTTTCGACTTCGGCTTTGCTGCGCGCGCCAAGGCGTGGCCTTTCGTGGGGCTAGGAGGCGGCAGGCTCTATAGGAAAGCCGCGGCCCAACTGGCAACCACGGCCCTGCTGGAAACCGCCGGGCGCTTTATTCGAGCGGGATGATGACTTCGTCGGGGCGGACCAGGCCGAGGTCGCGGCGAACCAGCTCGTCGGCGATGTCGGGGTCGGCCTTCTTCGGGTCGAGCAGCGCCGAGCGGTGGCGAAGCTGGGCGCGCTCGGCCTCGAGTCGGGCGAGCTCGGCCTTTCGCTCGTTGAGGTCGCGGTGATAGCCGCCCCAGGCGAGCAGCCCGTTGGGGCCGGCGATCGCATAGCCGGCGAAATTGCCGACCACGATCAGCGCCAGCGCCGGCATCGCCGCTCGGCGGATCAATCCCCTGGCTTGCTGAGCTGCCCCCATGCGCAGCAAGGAATCACGATGACGTCATGAAGGCAAGCGAAAAGAATGCTTTGGTGGATAAAGCTGTGGATCAGCGGGTGACAAAGGCCTTGAGCGCGGCGCGGCCGGCGTAGCGCGCGCTCTCGCCGAGCTCCTCCTCGATGCGCAGCAGCTGGTTGTACTTGGCGGTGCGGTCGGAGCGCGCAAGGCTGCCGGTCTTGATCTGCCCGCAGCCGAGCGCCACCGCGAGGTCGGCGATGGTCGTGTCCTCGGTCTCGCCCGAGCGGTGCGACATCACCGCGGTGTAGCCCGAGCCCTGCGCCAGCCGGACCGCGGCGATGGTCTCGGTCAACGTGCCGATCTGGTTGACCTTGACCAAGATCGAGTTGGCGATTCCGCCGGCGATGCCGCTGGCGAGGCGCTGCTCGTTGGTCACGAACAGATCGTCGCCGACCAGCTGCACGCGGCCGCCGAGCCGCTCGGTCAGTTGCTTCCAGCCGGCCATGTCGTCCTCGGCCATGCCGTCCTCGATCGACGCGATCGGGTAAGCGTCGGCAAGCTCGGCGAGATAGTCGGTCATCGCCTCGGGCGTGAAGCTCCTGCCCTCGCCTTCCAGCCGGTAGCCGCCGTCGTGAAAATATTCGGTCGCCGCGCAGTCGAGCGCGATCAGCACATGGTCGCCGGGCGCGTACCCGGCGCTGGCCACCGCCCGCATGATCAGGTCGAGCGCCTCGCGGGACGAGGAAATGGCCGGCGCGAAGCCGCCCTCGTCGCCGACCGCGGTCGACAGGCCGGCCGCGGCGAGCGCGCTCTTGAGCGCGTGGAAGATCTCGGCGCCGCAGCGCAAAGCTTCGGAAAAGCTCGGAGCGCCGACCGGCATGACCATGAATTCCTGGAAGTCGATCGCATTGTCGGCGTGGGCGCCGCCATTGAGGATGTTCATCATCGGCACCGGCAGCAGCTCGGCGCCGACCCCGCCGACGTAGCGGTAGAGCGGCAGCCCGAGCGATTCCGCGGCCGCCTTGGCGCTGGCCAGGCTGACCCCGAGGATCGCGTTGGCCCCCAGCCGGCTCTTGTTGGCGGTGCCGTCGAGCGCGATCAGCGCCGCGTCGATGTCGGCCTGGTCCCCGGCCTCGCGGCCGACGATGGCTTCCGCGATCTCGCCGTTGACCGAGCGCACCGCCCCTTCGACCCCCTTGCCGCACCAGCGGGCGTCGTCGCGGTCGCGCAGCTCGACCGCCTCATGGGCGCCGGTCGAGGCCCCCGACGGCACCGCGGCGCGGCCCATGCTGCCGTCCTCGAGCGTGACGTCGACCTCGACCGTCGGGTTGCCGCGGCTGTCGAGGATCTGGCGGCCGTGGACGTCGACGATGGCGGGCATGGAAAATCTTTCTTGCGGGGACGTAATGAAACCGGGCCGAAGCGCACTTATATGACCCGGGTCGAGGCGTGCAACATTCGCTCCCACGTGCCGGAACGAAGCGTCCCGGCTCAGGGTTGAGGCCTCTAAAGGAGGACATGAGATGCAGGACAATGAACGCGAGCTCCCCGAGGGCACCGACAAGGTCGTCTCCGGCGCTTCGACCCCCACGTCCGCCGAGGGCGAGGACGGCGACGTGCTGCTGGTCGCCGACACCGGCCAGCCGACCGCCCAGCCCGCCGGTGAGCGCACCGGCCGGGCCGCGACCCGCGACGTGATCGTCGACAAGATCCGCACCGGCCGCGAGAAGCTGGCGGGCCAGGCGGCCGACAAGACCCGCGGGCTGGTCGGCCAGGGGCTCGAGCGCGGCGCGGAAGCGCTGGCCAACGTCGGCAAGCTGGTCGGCGACACCGCAGACGGCCTCGATGAGCGGCTCGGGCCCGAATATGGCGATTATGCGCGCCGCGCGGCGACCGCCATCGAGGACGCCGCCAACAACCTTGCCGGCAAGGATCCCGACGAGCTGATCGACGACACCCGCGAGTTCGTCCGCAAGAGCCCGGGAGTCGCGCTCGCCGGAGCGGCGATCGTCGGCTTCGCGCTCGCCCGCCTGATCAAGTCGGGACTCGCGCGCGACGAGGACGAGGACGTCAGCCGTTCGCGGGGCAAGCGGGAGAGCTGATGCTGAAGCCGAACGACCCGGCCAGGCAGCCGCCCGAGCCGCCGGAGCCCGGTGACGAGCGCCCGATCGGCGAGCTCGTCCACCAGCTCGTCGAGGAGGGCAAGGCCTATGCGCAGGCGGAGCTCGGGGTCGCCAGGGCGATCGCGTCGGCGAAGGCCGATCGTCTCAGGGTCCCGGCGATCCTGCTCGGCGCGGCGCTGTTGTTCGCCCAGGCGGCGGTCACGGTGCTCGCGGTCGCGGTGTTCCTCGGCCTGCTCGCGCTGATGGGCCCGATCCTCGCGGGCTTGCTCGCGTTCCTGGTCTTCGCCGGCGGCGCCGCGGCCCTCGCCTGGTTCGGAATCGAAAAGGCGAAGCGCGACCTATGAGCGGCGATGCTCCCAATGTCGCCGCGGCGCGGATCGAGGCCGAGCGGGCGCGGGCGCGGCTGATGGAGACCGCGCGCGAGCTCCAGGAGCGCCTGAGCCCCGGAACCCTGGCGCAGAACGCATGGGCGGGCGCCAAGTCGAAGGGCGCCGACCTGGCCGAGGAAGCGGTCGACGCGGTTCGGCGGCGGCCCGCGATCGCCGGCGGAGTCGTCGCGGCGCTGGCCCTGTTCCTCGCCCGCGAGCCGCTGATCGACATGGCCGGCAAGCTCGCCGGCGGAGCCACCGCCAAGCGCAAGGCCCGCAAGGGCAAGGCGGCCCCGCGCAAGACCAAGAGCAAAGCGAAAAAGACGGAGACGATCGAATGACTGACCAGGACAAGGAACGCCAGGACCGCGAGAGCGGGGTCCGACGGCGCGCGATCGAGGCTTATGACGGCGCCCGCGGCCGAGTCGCCGGGGCGGGCCGCAAGGCGACCGACGCGATCGACGAAGCGCCGCTGCTCGCGCTTGCCGGCGGGCTTGCGGCCGGGGCGCTGATCGCGGCCCTCCTGCCCCGCACGCAAAGCGAGACGCAGCTGCTGCGGCCGACCGCGGACAAGCTCACCGGCACCGCCAGGGCCGCGGCCGAAGCGGCCCGGGAAGCGGGCACCTCGCGCCTCGCCGAGCTGGGCCTGACCCGTGAAAAGGGCGCCGAGACGCTGCGTTCGATCTTCGAGGGCGCGAGCGACGCCGCGAAGACCTCGGCGCAGGCCGCGCTGGACGCGGCCCGGACCCGCGGATGAGCAAGCTCCACCTGGTGTTCGGCGGGCGGGTCAAGGACCCGCGCGGCCTCGAGTTCGTCGACCTCGACAGCATCGACCTGGTCGGTCTCTATTCGAGCTACGCCGAGGCCGAGGATGCCTGGCGCGGCAAGGCCCAGCGGACGGTCGACGATGCCGAGATGAAATATGTCGTCGTCCACTTGCACCGGCTCCTGGAGCCGGACGCCGAATCGGCTTCAGCGGCGCCGGCCGCAGAAAGCGCCTAGGCGGAGCGGTAGCGCCACAGAAGCAGCGGCCGCTGCAGGAGCAGCCCGGCGAGGAAGCCGCCGACATGGGCGGGCGTGGCGAGCAGTAGCCCGCGCCCGCCGGCCAGCCAGCCGATCATCATCTGCATCACCACCCAGGCGGCGAGCAGCCAGGCGGCGTTGAGCAGCCGGTTGAGGCGCGGCGAGCGGGTGATCCTTCGGGCCTCGCCGAAGCTCAGCGCGAAGGCCCCGATCACCGCGCTGATCGCTCCGCTGGCGCCGATCACCGGCACGATCGAGGCCGGGTCGGCGAGCCATTGCGCCACCGCCGCGGCATAAGCGCCGACGACGTACAGCAGCAGCAGGGCGCCGCGCCCGAGCACCCGCTCGACCGCGGTCCCGCACCACAGCAGCATCAGCAGGTTGAACGCGACGTGGAGCAGCCCGCCGTGGACCAGGGTCGAGCTCAGCGGGGTCAGCGCCGCGGGCACCGCCGCCGGCAGGTCGAGCAGCCCGCTCAACCGCGCCGGGATGAAGCCCCACAGCGCCGCCGCGTGGTCATCGGCGCCGATCGCCGCGACCACCAGCCAGGCGAGCGCGGTGACGCCCGCGAGTGCGATGGTGGCCGTCCGCGGGATCCGCACGCGCTTCGTGCCCCGCTCAGACGAATTCGATGGCTTTGATCTTGTAGTAGCGGTCGCCGGACGGGGTCGAGACCTCGACCTCCTCGCCGGCATGGCGGCCGATCAGCGCCCGCCCGAGCGGCGAATTGTAGCTGATCCGCCCGACCTTGGCGTCGGCCTCGGTCTGGCCGACGAGCTGGTAGCGGATCTTCTTCTTGTCCTCGTCGATCAGGGTGACGGTCGCGCCGAACACCACCTTGTCGCCCGACAGGGTCGTCGGGTCGATCACCTGGGCCCGGCTGAGCCGGTCCTCGAGGTCGGCGATGGTCGCCTCGATCTGGCCCTGGCGCTCCTTGGCGGCATGATATTCGGCGTTCTCGGCGAGGTCGCCATGGGCGCGCGCCATCTCGATCGCCTCGATCGCGGCGGGGCGCTCGACGGTCTTCAAATGCCGGACTTCCTCGTCGATCTTGCGGTGGCCCTCGGCCAGCATCGGCACCTTGTCGGCAGTCGCCATTGAAAAAATGCCTTTCCTACCAAACCATCGCTCCTGCGCGGCCGGGCCGGCTCGCGGATCGAGGAGCGGATTGTCAGCTGAAGATCAGTTTACGGAAGCGGAATAATAGGACTGAAGCGAGGCAACTTCAAGCGCGTGCCCGCGGACCGCCTCGATCGAGCGGGCGGCGGCCAGGCTCGCGGCCGCGGTCGTGAAATAGGGCACCTTGCGGGCGAGCGCCGTCGCCCGGATCGAATGGCTGTCCTTGAGCGACTGCCAGCCCTCGGTGGTGTTGAACACCAGGTCGACGTCGCCGTCGAGCAGCCGGTCGACGATGTGCGGCCGACCCTGGGCGACCTTGTTGACCGGGGTGACCGGAAGCCCGCGCTCGGCGAGGTGCCCGGCGGTGCCGCCGGTGGCGATGATCGCGAAGCCGAGCTCGACCAGTTTCTCGACCGCGGGGACGATATGGTCCTTGTCGGCGTCCTTGACCGACACGAAGGCGGTTCCGCCGTCGGGCAGCTCCATCCCCGCCCCGAGCAAGGCCTTGGCGAAGGCGATGTCGAAATCCCGGTCGATTCCCATGACTTCGCCGGTGCTCCTCATTTCCGGCCCGAGCACGGGGTCGGTCCCCGGGAAGCGCGCGAACGGGAAGACGGATTCCTTGACCGCGATATGGCCGATGTCGCGGTCGATCGGGTCGAACGCCGACAGCGGCTCGCCGGCCATCACCCGGGCCGCGATCTTGGCGATCGGCCGCCCGATCGCCTTGGCGACGAACGGCACCGTCCGGCTGGCGCGCGGGTTGACCTCGATCAGATAGACCTGCTCCTCCTTGACCGCGAACTGGACGTTCATCAGGCCCCGGACGTCGAGCGCCAGCGCGAGCGCCCGGGTCTGCCGCTCGATCTCCGCGACCACTTCGCTCGACAGGCCGTGCGGCGGGATCGCGCAGGCGCTGTCGCCCGAATGGACCCCCGCCTCCTCGATGTGCTGGAGCACTCCGGCGACCGCCACCTCCTTGCCGTCGCAGATCGCGTCGACGTCAACCTCGATCGCGTCGCGCAGATAGCGGTCGATCAGCACCGGGCTGCTGCCCGAGACCGCGACCGCGGTGGCGATGTAATGGTCGAGCTGGGCGGGCCCGTCGACCACCTCCATGCCGCGCCCGCCGAGCACGTAGGACGGGCGCAGAAGCACCGGGTAGCCGATCCGCTGGGCGACCTGCAGCGCCTCGTCGCGGCTTCGGGCGATGCCGTTGGGCGGCTGCAGCAGCCCCAGACGCGCGACCAGCCGGGCGAACCGCTCGCGGTCCTCGGCGAGGTCGATCGAATCCGGGCTGGTGCCGAGGATCGTCACGCCCGCAGCCTGCAGCTCGGCGGCGAGCTTGAGCGGAGTCTGACCGCCCAGCTGGACGATCACCCCGAGCAGCTCGCCCTTGGCGCTCTCGCGCTCGACGATCTCGATCACGTCCTCGGCGGTCAGCGGCTCGAAATAGAGGCGGTCGGAGGTGTCGGGGTCGGTCGAGACCGTCTCCGGGTTGCAATTGACCATGATCGTCTCGAGCCCGGCCCCCTCCCGGCCGAGCGCGAACGCCGCGTGGCAGCAGCAATAATCGAACTCGATCCCCTGCCCGATCCGGTTGGGCCCGCCGCCGAGGATGATCACCTTGCGCTTGTCCGAAACCTCGGCCTCGTCCTCGGCCTCGCCGAACAGCGGCGCCTCGTAGGTCGAGTAGAGGTAGGGCGTGGTCGCGTCGAACTCGGCGGCGCAGCTGTCGATGCGCTTGAACACCGGCCGCACCCCGAGCTTGAGGCGGTGGGCCCGCACCTCGTCCTCGGTCACCCCGCCGGTCAGCGCCTTCAGCGCATCGTGGACGACGCCCGACCCGCGCGCGCTCTTCTCGCTCATGCCGCGCGGCGCCTTGGCGGAGCGCAAGGCGAGCTCGGCGAGCCGGGCGTCGGAAAAGCCCATCGCCTTGAGCTCGCGCATCCCGGCCTCGTCCTGCGGCAGCCCTTCGCTGCGCACCTGCTCCTCGGCCTCGACGATCTCGAGCAACCGCTCGAGGAACCAGGGGTCGAAGCCGGCGATGGCGTTGATCCGCTCGACCGTGAAGCCCTGGCGGAGCGCCTCTGCGGCGACCAGCAGCCGGTCGGGCGTCGGCCGCGCCAGCGCGCTCTCGATCGCCGCCGGGTCGGAATGCTCGAGCTCGCGCACCCTGTCGAGCCCGGTCAGCCCGGTCTCGAGCCCGCGCAGCGCCTTCTGCAGGCTCTCGGCGAAGCAGCGGCCGATCGCCATTACCTCGCCGACCGACTTCATCGACGTGCTCAAGGTCGCCTCGGCGCCGCGGAACTTCTCGAACGCGAACCGCGGCACCTTGGTCACCACATAATCGATGGTCGGCTCGAAGCTCGCCGGGGTCGCGCCGCCGGTGATGTCGTTGGCGATCTCGTCCAATGTGTAGCCGACCGCGAGGCGCGCCGCGACCTTGGCGATCGGGAATCCGGTGGCTTTCGACGCGAGCGCGGACGATCGCGAGACGCGCGGGTTCATCTCGATCACCACCATCCGCCCGGTCTTGGGGTCGATTGCGAACTGGACGTTGGAACCGCCTGTCTCGACGCCGATTTCCCGAAGCACCGCGATCGATGCCGAGCGCATGCGCTGATATTCCTTGTCGGTCAGGGTGAGCGCCGGCGCGACGGTGATCGAATCGCCGGTATGCACCCCCATCGGGTCGACGTTCTCGATCGAGCAGATGATGATCGCATTGTCCGCGCGGTCGCGGACCACCTCCATCTCATATTCCTTCCAGCCGAGCACCGATTCCTCGATCAGCACCTCGCTCGACGGGCTCGCTTCGAGGCCGCCGCGGACGATCGCCTCGAACTCCTCGCGGTTGTAGGCGATGCCGCCGCCGGTGCCGCCGAGGGTGAAGCTCGGGCGGATGATCGCCGGCAGGCCGACGCTGTCGAGCGCGGCCAGCGCGTCGTCGAGGCTGTGGGCGATCGCCGAGCGCGGGCTTTCGAGCCTGATGCGGTCCATCGCCTCGCGGAACTTCAGCCGGTCCTCGGCCATCTCGATCGCCGCGGCGTTGGCGCCGATCAGCTCGACCCCCAATCGCTCGAGCGTGCCGTCCCTCGCCAGCGCCAGGGCGGTGTTGAGCGCGGTCTGCCCGCCCATGGTCGGCAGCAGGGCGAATCCTCCGGGGTGCCTGGGCCGCTCCTTCTCGAGGATCTTGGCGACGATGCCCGGGGTGATCGGCTCGATGTAGGTCGCGTCGGCCAGCTCTGGGTCGGTCATGATCGTCGCCGGGTTGGAATTGACGACGATCACCCGATACCCTTCGGCCTTGAGCGTCTTGAGCGCCTGGCTTCCGGAATAATCGAACTCGGCCGCCTGGCCGATGATGATCGGCCCCGCGCCGATGATCAGGATCGAGGCAATGTCGGTGCGGCGGGGCATCGGCTCAGCTCTCTTCGGGGAAGTTGATCGCCTCGACGATCACCGTCTTCAGGTGGTTCTTGCGCGCCCAGCGGACGACGCAGGCGCGCTGCTCGCGCGACGCGCCCGGCTTGAACAGGAACACCAGCTTTTTCTCGCTCTCGTCCTGGAACAACTCGCCCAGCGCCAGCCCGCAATCGCGCCCGACGGTCGCCAGCTCCTCCTCGCTGTGCAGCCGCGCCGTGACGCAGCCGGCGAGAAGCAAAGCGATTGAGGCAAGCGCGGCCGCCCTCACCGCATCGCCCCGACGAATTTCTCGAACAAATAGGAGCTGTCCTGCGGCCCGGGGCTCGCTTCGGGATGGTACTGGACGCTGAACGCCGGGCGGTCGGTCAATTCGAAGCCGCAATTGCTGCCGTCGAACAGCGACACGTGGGTCTCGCGGGCGTTGGCCGGCAGCCCGTCGCGCTCGACCGCGAAGCCGTGGTTCATGGATGTGATCTCGACCCGGCCGTCGGCGAGCCGCTTGACCGGATGGTTGGCGCCGCGGTGGCCCTGGAACATCTTCGCCGTTTTCCCGCCGACCGCGAGCGCCAGCAATTGGTGGCCGAGGCAGATCCCGAACAGCGGCTTTTTCGTCTCCAGCAACCGGCGGATCACCGGCACCGCATAATCGGCGGTGGCCGCCGGGTCGCCGGGGCCGTTGGACAGGAAAATGCCGTCGGGCTCGTGCGCCATGACCTCGTCGAAGCTGGCCTCGGCGGGGACGATGGTCACCCTGGCCCCGGCCTCGACCAGGTTGCGGAAGATGTTGCGCTTCGAGCCATAGTCGATCGCGACCACGTGCGGGCGCTTCGCGTCGTCGCCGCCCATCGCATAGCCCTGCCCCCACGCCCATTTGCCGCCGGTCCAGCGTTCGACCTGCAGCCGGCTGACGTCCCTTGCCAGGTCCATGCCTTCGAGCCCCGGCCAGTCGGCCGCCATGCGCTGCAGCACATCGAGCTCGAACTTGCCGTCGGACCAGTGGGCGATGGCGATGGTCGGCGGGCCCTCGCGGCGCACCAGCCGGGTCAGCGCGCGGGTGTCGACCCCGGCGATCCCGATCCGGCCCCATTTTCGCATCCAGGTCGCGAAATCCTCGCCGGCGCGGTAGTTGCTCGGCCTCGTCACCACCTCGCGCACCAGGCATCCCAGCGCGTGGGCCTCGGCCGCCTCGACGTCCTCGTCGTTGGCGCCGACATTGCCGATGTGCGGGAAGGTGAAGGCAATCACCTGCTTGGCGTAGGAGGGGTCGGTCAACACCTCCTGGTAGCCGGTCATGGCGGTGTTGAAGCACAGCTCGCCGACCGCCTCGCCCTCGGCCCCGAAGCCTTGTCCCCACACCGTCCGGCCGTCGGCGAACACCACCACTCCCGTCGCGCCCTCCGGCCGAGGGGCGGGCTGAGGCGCGGGGGCGGCCAAGGGGCTGGGACGTGCATCGGCCATGGGCCTGGAGAGCCTTTCCGCGGGCGGTTTTGCTTGCGATGTCGCTAAGCGATGGTCGCTACGGGCCGCGGGGCGGAAGGTCAACGCTGTAAAAGCTCCGCGGCGGGCGCTACCACCGTCTATCCGCCCATACGGCCCTTGAATGCGACGATAAGAGGGATGCGATGATTCGCGACGACATCAAGGCCGCCTTGGTCGCGGCGATGAAGAGCGGCGACAAGGCCGCGACCGGAACGCTGCGCATGGTTTCCTCGGCGATCAAGAACCGCGACATCGAGGCGCGGACCGGCCCGGCGAGCGCGGACGACGACGCGATGGTCACCGAGGTCCTGCAGAAAATGATCAAGCAGCGCCGCGAGTCGGCCGACCTCTATCGCAAAGGCAATCGCGAGGAGCTCGCCCAGGCCGAGGAAGCGGAGATCGCGGTGATCGAGCGCTTCCTGCCCCGCCAGCTGAGCGACGAGGAAGCCAGAGCCGCGATCGCCGCGATCGTCGCCGAAACCGGGGCCGGCTCGATGAAGGACATGGGCAAGGTGATGGCGCTGGTGAAGCAGCGCCACGCCACCGCCATCGACCCCGCGCGGGCGAGCGGGATCGTGCGGGAGGCGCTGTCCTGAGCGAAGCCGGTCGCGACAAGGAAAAAGGCCCCGCCGCGGCGGGCGGCGGGGCCAGGCAAGGAATGATGACTATCCCGCGGTTGCGGTTGCCGGCTTGCCGGTTGCGCTGCCGCCGATGAGCCCGGTCACGCCCTCGATCACGAGCTGATAGAGCAAGATTGCAAGGGCGCTCGCCAAGGCCCCCGCGACCCCCAGCTGAAGATTGCCGGCAAACGCGGTGAGCTGTGCGCCGATGGCCGGGATGTTGCCCAGCGCGGTGCCGATATACGGCAGCGCGATGACCGTCGCGGCAGCCAGGACCATTCGGTCCCTGGGCATGGTGATACCGGCGATCAGGCCGAGTACGACCAGCGTCAACGCCACGTCCAGCGCGCCGAGGGCGACGAATGCGGTGACGATCGCCAGCAAGATGTAGAGTGCGCGGGCCAGCCCGCTGATCTTGGTCAACATAAAATCCCCCTCCGGTTTTGCTCCGTCTCGGCGGTGGATTGCCGCCAAGGTGCGGAACGGACACAGATTAGCTCCATTCCCCTCCTTTCACAGGTGAAATGAATCCTTTCAAATCAAGCTTCAGCCGGCGTTGTTAAATCTTCACCCAGCTTATTTGGGGCTTAGGGGCCGACTCGGTTGAGCGCCCCCAGCCCACGCAGTATCGCTACGGTCGTGACCCTTTCCCCCTCTTCACTTGGAAGGCTCATCCCGTGAGCCTGTCCGTTCAGTTCCTCGACGAGCTGCGCGCGCGGACCTTGCTGTCGGCGGTGATCGCGCCGTCGGTGAAGCTGCTGAAGGCGGGCCGCGAGTACAAGGCGTGCTGCCCGTTCCACCAGGAGAAGACGCCGAGCTTCACGGTCAACGACGAGAAGGGCTTCTACCACTGTTTCGGCTGCGGCGCCCACGGCGACGCGATCCGCTTCCTGACCGATTCGCGCGGGATGCCATTCATGGACGCGGTCAAGGAGCTCGCCGGCCGGGCGGGCATGGAGGTCCCCGCCCCCGACCCGCGCGCCCGCGACCAGGCCGAGCGCGCCGCCGGCCTGACCGACGTCATGGCCGCGGCGCAGAAATGGTTCGCCGACCAGCTGCAGGGCAGCGAGGGCGCCGAGGCGCGCGACTATCTCGAGGGCCGCGGGATCGACGCCGCGACCGCCGCCCGGTTCGGGATCGGCCTCGCGCCCCAGGGCCGCACCCGGCTGAGGCAGGCGCTCGGCCATCTCGGCGAGGACAAGCTCGTCGAGACCGGCATGCTGATCAAGCCCGAGGAGGGCGGCGGCGAGAGCTACGACCGGTTCCGTGGCCGGCTGATGTTCCCGATCCGCGACCAGCGCGGCCGGGTGATCGCGTTCGGCGGCCGCATTCTGGGAGACGGCGAGCCCAAGTACCTGAACTCGCCGGACACAATCCTGTTCGACAAGGGCCGCACCCTCTACAACATCGACCGCGCCGCGCCCGCCAGCCGCTCGGCGAAAAGGCTGGTCGTCGTCGAGGGCTATATGGACGTCATCGCCCTCGACCGCGCCGGGATCTCCGAGGTCGTCGCGCCCAACGGGACGGCGGTCACGGAAAGCCAGCTCGAGCGGATGTGGCGGCTCGATCCCGCGCCGATCCTGTGCTTCGACGGCGACAGCGCCGGCCGCAAGGCGGCGGTCCGCGCGGCCCTTCGCGCCCTCCCCCACATCGGCCCCGACCGGACCCTGCGCTTCGTCGAGCTGCCGCCCGGCCAGGACCCCGACGACGTCGTCCGAAGCGGTGGAAAGGAGGCGTTCGAGGCATTGCTCGCCAGGCCCGAGCCGCTCGACGAGCGGCTGTGGCGCCACGAGCGCGATTCGGCGCCGCTGGCCACGCCCGAGGCCCGCGCCGGGCTTCGCCAGCGCCTGATCGAGCACAGCCAGGCGATCGGCGAGCCCGCGCTCCGGCGGCTGTACCGCGACCAATGGCTTAACCGCTTCGATTCGGAAATCGCGCCCCAGCGGCCGCCGCGCGGCGCCCCTAACCGCCCGTTCCGCCCTTTTCGCCCCGGTTCGCGCTACACGCCGCCCGACCCGCCGGCGAGCGACACCGCGCGGGCGATCGGCGCCGGCGGCATCGACCGGGCGACCGCGCGCGCCCTGATCGTCGGCTTCGCCAACCATCCCGAGGCGCTGGCCGCGCATTGCGAGCAACTGGCGGCGCTGCCGATCGCCGATCCGCGCAGCGCGCGCCTGCGCGATCACCTGGTCAACGCCGCTTTCTCCAGCGCCGCGCTTGATCGGGAGAGCCTCGCCACCATATTGGAAAACGCCGGAGCCGCCGCCGACCTGGACGCCGCGCGCAGCACCGGCGGAATCGGATTTTCCTTCACCCGCAGCGACGCCGAACCCGCCAAGGCGGTGCGCGATCTCGGGGTGGCGATCGAGGCGCTGTCGGCCGACGGCGAGATCGGGGCGGCACTTGCCGAGGCGACCGAGCGTTTAAAGGCCGGCGAGGAACAGGCGTTCGAGGAACAAAGGCGGCTTCACGTCGCTCGAGAGAAGGTCAAGGAACGGCTGGCGTCGCTGACCGGCACGGACTAAGCGGCGCTGGCGGTAAAATTAGGGAATATGGCGAAAAACGAAACTTCCGAGGCCGAAGTCGTCGAAGGCGGCGATGCTCCGCTGATCGATCTCAACGACGCGTCGATCAAGAAGCTGATCGCCCGCGCCAAGAAGCGCGGGGTGATCACCTACGACGAACTGAACGAGGCCCTGCCGCAGGACCAGATGTCGTCCGAGCAGATCGAGGACGTGATGTCGGCGATCTCGGAGATGGGCGTCAACATCGTCGAGACGGCTGAGGACGCCGAGGAAGAGGACGAGCCCGAGCCCGCCGAGGAGGAGATCGACCCGCTCGACGACGGCGGCCCGCGCCCGGCCGCGGCGACAAAGAAGGAAGCCGTCGACCGCACCGACGACCCGGTACGCATGTACCTGCGCGAGATGGGCGCGGTGGAATTGCTCAGCCGCGAGGGCGAGATCGCCATCGCCAAGCGCATCGAGGCCGGCCGCGACACGATGATCTGGGGGCTGTGCGAAAGCCCGATCACCTTCAACGCGATCATCGAATGGTCGAACGCCTTGAACGACGGCCGAATGCAGCTGCGCGAGATTCTCGACCTCGAGGCGATGCTGTCCAAGGGCCCGACCCCCGAGCAGGTCGCCGGCAGCGAGGAAGGCGAGGAAGGCGAGATCAGCGCCGCGGCCGCCGGCCCGACCTTCAAGGAGGAGGAGGAGCCCGAGGAGGAGCCGGCCCAGGTCGACGAGGACGAGGAGAGCCTGATCGAGCGCCGCGCCCCGCGCCCGGCCGACGACGACGACGAGGACAACACCCTGTCGCTCGCCCAGATGGAGGAGCAGCTCAAGCCGACCGCGCTCGAGAAATTCTCGACCATCACCTCGCTCTACAAGAAGTTCGCCAAGCTCCAGGCCGCCCGCCTCGAGGCGCTCGGCGCCGGCCACGAATATCCGCCCGGCGACGAGAAAAAGTACCAGAAGCTGCGCGAGCAGCTGACCGCCGAGGTCGAGAGCGTCCAGTTCCACGCCTCGAAGATCGAATATCTCGTCGACCAGCTCTATTCGTACAACCGCCGGCTGACCGCCTTGGGCGGCCAGATGCTGCGCCTCGCCGAGCGCCACCGGGTCCCGCGCCGCGCCTTCCTCGATAGCTACGTCGGCAGCGAGCTCGACGACAGCTGGCTCGCCCGCGCGGCGAAGATCGACAAGAAGTTCGCCGCCTTCGCCATCGCCGAGGCCGACACCGTCGAGCGCATCCGCGGCGAGATCGGCGAGATCGCCCAGGCGACCGGAATGGCGCTCGCCGAGTTCCGCCGCATCGTCAACCAGGTCCAGAAGGGCGAGCGCGAGGCCCGCATCGCCAAGAAGGAAATGGTCGAGGCCAACCTGCGCCTCGTCATCTCGATCGCCAAGAAATACACCAACCGCGGCCTGCAGTTCCTCGACCTGATCCAGGAAGGCAACATCGGGCTGATGAAGGCGGTCGACAAGTTCGAGTACCGCCGCGGCTACAAGTTCAGCACCTACGCGACCTGGTGGATTCGCCAGGCGATCACCCGCTCCATCGCCGACCAGGCGCGGACCATCCGAATCCCGGTGCACATGATCGAGACCATCAACAAGCTGGTCCGCACCAGCCGCCAGTTCCTCCACGAAAGCGGCCGCGAGCCGACCCCGGAGGAGCTCGCCGAGCGCCTGTCGATGCCGCTCGAGAAGGTCCGCAAGGTGATGAAGATCGCCAAGGAGCCGATCAGCCTCGAGACCCCGATCGGCGACGAGGAGGACAGCCACCTCGGCGACTTCATCGAGGACAAGAATGCGGTCATCCCGGTCGACGCGGCGATCCAGTCGAACCTGAAGGAAACCGTCACCCGAGTCCTCGCCTCGCTAACCCCCCGCGAGGAGCGCGTGCTGCGGATGCGCTTCGGCATCGGCATGAACACCGACCACACGCTCGAGGAAGTCGGCCAGCAGTTCAGCGTCACCCGCGAGCGGATCCGCCAGATCGAGGCCAAGGCGCTGCGGAAATTGAAGCATCCGAGTAGGTCAAGGAAGATGCGGTCGTTCCTCGATCAGTGAGGCGCCTTAACTTCAAAGCCCGGACCAAGGTCCCATGCCGCTGGTCTCTAGGCCGTTCGCTAAGTTCAGGAGACGTATGACTGACACTTCACACGAAATCGATACACAAGTTGAGGCCAGCGCACTGCCGTTCGGCTCTAATGAGCGCGATTGGGTACTCGCGCATGTCGTTCGCCTTACGAACGTGTTTGGTATCGGCTTTGAACTCGTTCTGTATACGCCTACAGGAGTAATTGCCGGCAAAACGATATCAGGACAAGAGTATTTTGATCGTATTGCGAAATCGTTTGGCGATCCGTCGTCTAAAAAGGCTAAAGATAGACTAGCCGGTCTATTTGATAGTATGGGCCAACAGTACAAGCCTGATAAAGAAGATGGAACCTATTCAGAAGATAACCCAATACAAACAAAGATACCTCAGTATATTCATTTAGATAACTGTAAGATATTTTATCCAGGACACTCGCCGTTTCCGGACAATGACGGAATTCTGTGGAGAGGAAATTTGGACAAAGTAGTTGGTTTCACGTTTGGCTCTGTGTCGATTGAAAAAAAGGATGCCTAATGGCTCAAACTAAAAACAAGCGCGCCAAAGCAAACATCAAACGCACAAAAGGCCAATCTGCTACGATATCTCGAAGCATATCGCCTTTCGATCTGCAATACACATTAGAGCCTTCCGGGAGTGCGTTTGTGTTTCAGTTTAACATTCCGAAGTTCCCTAGAGATTTTAAATCATCGTCCATAAGCGAAAGAGATCTGCTATCGAAAGATTACCTACGCAAATACTCGTTAACAACTGCTCGCGACACAGGCGATATCTCCCGTCAGCTGGAGGTCCTTGATGTCAAACCCGGTGTACCGGTGGTGCGTGCCCGATTACCGCAAGTGATCGACAACGTTACGGTAATCATGGGAGATGTGTTTCAAAATAGGGAGGCAGCTATAAACTTTTTGGAGAACGAAGTTTCTCCAACGTCTGGGAAGAATTGGATCGATGCGATCGCTGCTGGTGAAATCGCGACCTTTCTAGTCTCGCTAAACGAGATGAAATATGGTTCCAGAGGATAACCTTTGGTTCCCGTGCCGCCCATCTTGTACGGGACTGTCACGAGGTTAGACGTCTTCCGTGCCACATCGATAACCTTTTTCAAGTCTGCGTTTAGCGCGAAAGGCTCTAGAATAAACGCAGGGAGATTTAATCGTGAAAACATGTCGGCTCTGTACTGTTCTCTCGATCCGGACACCGCTCTTGCGGAATACTACAGAGGAAAGGTGGATAGGCCCTGCGTATTAGTGCCTGGTACCTTGGACATTTGCAACGTGGTGGATTTAACAGGTGATCTTACCGCGACATATTCAGATTGGCAAGAAAGCCTTACGGGCGATTGGAAGGCGGCGTACGGTAGCTTGAAGGCGGGTGACGCAAGCTCAGATTTCGCGGGTTGGCGGTGCGGAGACTACACCGTGTCTATGAACTGTTCTGCCATTCTTTTTCCGTCCACTGAGCATGCCGGTGGGCGAAACCTAGCTGTGTATGTTGAAGACTGTCCGTTAGGCGCAGCTACATTTGGTGTTCTTGATCCAGAAGATGAGTTTCGTCTTCATTTCGCGCCGAAAGTAAATTTGTGAGAGGATTTTATTTTCCGCTGATCTGCGCGATCCCGACACCCGCCACGGGATTATTTATCGTTTAGCGTATAGCGGCGTTCAACTCCCCAACGGTGAATTGACCTGCTGATGTTTACGGTGACCGTGCACAGATTACGAATTCGCTCGCTCCACGCTCGCGGCCCCGCCGGAGGGTTTTCCCTCTCTGCGCGCTGGCTCCCGATTGCCGCCAGGTAGGGCGCCGGTGCTCAGTGGCGGTCGACCTCGCCCACTGGCGGCTCCCGACCGCGTTCCGTCCACCGGTCCCCCGGCCGGCGCACGTAATTAGCGAGCACATAGCCCCACGGGATCGCGATCACGTCGACGACGATCCCGATCGCCATCGCGCGGGTGAACTCGGCCATGTCGGGATCGAAGGCCGTTCCGCTTCGCCACAGCGGCCAGGCGAGCGCCAGCAGCCAGATGATCTTGTAGAGCATCTGGATCAGCAATACCGGGATCATCCGCAGCGGATAGCGGACGCCGACCAGCGCCAGCAGCGACAACGCCATCCAGAAGCTCAGGGCAACGCCGCGCATCGGCGTGATCGGTTCGGGCTGATTGAGCAGCGGCGGGAGCGCCATGGTTCCAACGGCGACGAATATCAGCAGGTACACCACCCGCATCAGATACAATCGAAACAGCGAAACCTCGGCCATGGCGCCCTCCCCTTCGGCCATTCCAGGCGGCCAGGTTACTCTGCGCCGGAGATTTCCGGAACGGCTTTCTGAGACCCCGGATCCGCGCGGTATTGCCGCAGGCAAAAGCCGTCACGGGAGTGAATCCCGTGACGTCGGTCGGGTTCGCTCGCTCCAGGCTCGCGCCCCGCCGGCCGGCATTTTTCGCTCTCTTCGCGCTGCTCCGGCGACGCTTCGCGCCGGCGTCGCTGCGCTCGGGCGCCCAAACCTTAATTCCCCTAAACCATGTCCGCTCACCCGCCGCTAACCGCGAGGCGGTAAACCCGGGCTCAGCAGAGCCGCTCCTGATTGCCCCTCGGGCGGCCCTGCCGGAACGACGACCGGAAGCCCTGCCCCTCCGCTTCCCCTGCAGGCAGGGCTTCCACTCTTCCTTCGAGCGGCAGAGCGCAGCGAGAGAATTGCACGGCAATTGTCGAGCAGCGCGAATAGACCGCGAGAAGCGGCCGCACGGCCGTCATGCCGGGGGCATGACGGAACGGCCGCTGCCGACGGGTCGGCAGAGCCGAACCCGATCGACGTCACGGCCGCCCGTGACGGCGCCTTGGACAACCACCCCCTCACGAATCCGCTGTCCTACAGCCCCCGTTTTATGCCCTAAGCTGGCCGATGCAGCCTCGCTTCAGCCTGCGCCCGACCCCCTCGCCCCGCCAACCGATCCCCTCGCGCACGCATGCGTACGCGCGCGCGCACGCGTTGCAGTGCGAC
>DASTZO010000120.1:0-2412 GCA_035764265.1 Sphingomicrobium sp. | reverse complement strand
CCCGGTCGCCGATGCCGAGCGCTCCCCTCCGCCCGCGCTCCAGGATTTTCAGCTTCGGCGGGGGAGTCTCGGCCTGCCACTGCTCGGGCACGCCCCAGACATTGCCGCTGTCGTCGGCCTCGACGATCTTGAGCACCGTCACCCGCGGGACCCCGCCCGACTTGTGGAACGCGCGGCCAGGCGCGGCGTCGATCAGCCCCTCGTCGGCCATGTCCTTCAAGAGCGTCTTGAGCGCGACCTTGTCCTGGCCCGACAGCCCGAACGCCCGGGCGATCTCGCGCTTGCCGGCCGGCTGGTCCGACGTCGCGATGAAGTCGAGGATCTGCTTCCTCGACGGCAGTCCGGGAGAGCGCTTGCGGGGCATGGCTACACTACTCCGTCATGCCGAACTTGTTTCAGCATCCGTTGCGGAAACTCAGGGTGACGGGTTGGACGGCGCCACCCAGGGCTTGAACGCGCCGCCCGGAACCGCCGAGGCGACCGGGCTCTCGAAGCCGTCCTTGCCGACCGACGACACGCCGAACACCCAGTCGTCGACCCGGATGCCCTTCAGAACAACCTCGCAACGATCGAAATGCTGCGTTGATTGCGGACGGGAAGTCGTGACTCCCACCGGGCATTTGTGAGGCCGGCTGAACTCCCACAGCGCAGAATCGGTCCGCCGCCAGCGCACGACATGGGTCGCGTTTGCAACCAATGGCCAGCTTACCGTCGTGTCCGTGCTCACCGCGCCTTCGACGGTCGGCTCGGGCGGCGGCGGTGCGGAGGCGAGCGCGGCCAGAGCGGCGACGTTCAGCCTGGTCACCTTCTCCAGGTACGGGAAATCCATCTTGTCGATGGTGTCGCCATATTCGACGCCCTTCTCGACCCGCACGTCCTGGTGCTGCTGGTTGTAATTCTCGACCGCGACCGAGAAGCGGACCGCAGGGAAACCGGCGTTGAGGAACTCGGTGTGGTCGCCGCCGCGCCCGTGGCGGTCGTTGCGCCAGATTTGGCGGACGGCGAGACCGATCTGCAGCCGCTCGGCGAGTCCGGCGAGCCAGCGCGACAGGTTGCGCGACGGGGCGTCGTTCTCGCCGCCGAGGCTTCGAATCTGCGGCCGGAGCGCGTCGCCGCCCTGCCAGCGCGGGCCTTCCGAGAACACTCGGACATGCTTGTCGTCGCAAACCCCGTCGGAGCCGCAGCTGTTGCCGATGATGTCGTTGTTCAAAGTGGCGATCACGTTCCAACCCTGCTTCTTGGCGTAATCGGCCATGATCTTGCCGCCGTGGAGCCCCTGCTCCTCGCCCGACAGGGCTGCGTAGACGATGGTGCCGGGGAATTTGTGCTTCGAGAGCACCCGCGCCGCCTCGATCACCGCGGCGGTCCCCGATCCGTCGTCGTTGGCGCCGGGCGCGTCGGCGGTCGAGTTCATCGGGTCGGTCACCCGGCTGTCGATATGGCCGGTGATGATCACCACGTCGTTGGGCCTTGTCGTGCCGCGCTGGATCGCGACGGCGTTGCAGACCCGCGTCGGCGCCGGGATCCGCCGGCCGCTCACCGTGTCGCACACCTGCATCGTCGCAAGGCCGGTCTTCTTCATTGCGGCCACGGCCCAGCGCACCGCCGCGCCGATGCCGCGCCGATGCCGCGCTTGGGGTCGGACTGCGACGACAGCGTGTGGCGGGTTCCAAAGCTCACCAGTTTCTCGATCGTGCGCTTCATCTGGGCGCCGCTGACCGGCTCCGCGATCGACCGCAGCCGCGCGTCGGGCGCCGGCGGAGCGGCGCCGACCAGCAGCAGGCAGAACAGCAAGGCGGCGGTTCGCATCGCAATTCTCCTCTCCCCGCCCCGGCTTCCAACTGGCATTTGCCGCCGCCCGGGTCTAGTGGAGCGGCGATCCCCGGACCCAATTTGAGGACGCTTTCCAATGTTGCGTGACATCGACCATTTCATCGGCGGCTCGTCCTTCGCGTCGGACGACCGGCCCGAAAGCCGAAGCGCCGAGGTGTTCGACCCCAACCAGGGTGCCGTCCAGGCGCGCGTCCGGCTCGGCAGCGCCGCCGACCTCGAGCGGGCGATGGAGTCGGCGCGGGCCGCCCAGCCGGCCTGGGCCGCGACCAACCCGCAGCGCCGCGCCCGGGTGATGTTCGCCTTCAAGGCCCTGGTCGAGGCGCACATGGACGAGCTCGCCGAAATCCTGTCGTCCGAGCACGGCAAGGTGATCGCCGACTCCAAGGGCGACATCCAGCGCGGGCTGGAGGTGATCGAGTTCGCCTGCGGCATCCCGCATGCGCTGAAGGGCGAGTACACGGTCGGCGCCGGGCCCGGCATCGACGTCTATTCGATGCGCCAGCCGCTTGGAATCGTAGCCGGCATCACTCCGTTCAATTTCCCGGCGATGATCCCGATGTGGATGTTCGGGGTCGCCAT
>DASTZO010000119.1:0-2008 GCA_035764265.1 Sphingomicrobium sp. | reverse complement strand
TGGTCATCGAGTGGGTCTGCGACACCATGCGCTGAAGCCTTTTGGGCAGCCGCGCGACCTGGGTGTAGCTGGTCACCCGGCTTTTGAGGGTCCGCGCCTTGCCGACATAGAGCACGTCGCCGCGCGAATCCTGCATCCGGTACACGCCCGGCCGCACCGGAAGGGTTTTCAGAACGTTGCGGATCGCCGCGACGCCCGCCTCGAGGTCGGGCGCGCCGGCGCCCTTGACCGCATAGGTCGCCTTGTCCTCGTTGAAGCGCTCGGCCGCTTGCGGGTGATCGGGTCGGTCGGCGGGGGTCCGGTCCATGCGTGGGATTTAGGCCGCGCCCGGTGCGGATGCCAGATGCGCTAGGCCGCCGCCCGCGCCTGCTCCTCGTCGTCGAGCATCCAGTCGACCGCGGCGCGGGCGTGGATCGCGGTCGTGTCGTAGACCGGGATGACGTTGGCGCGGACGTCGACCGCGAGCACCAGCTCGGTGCAGCCGAGCACCACCGCCTGGACCTTCTGCTTGGCGAGATCGGTGATCAGCGTCTTCAGCTTGCGCTGGCTGTCGCGGACGACCCGGCCGGCGGCGAGTTCGTCGAAAATGATCCGGTCGACCTCGCGCACCCACTCGGGCCGCACCGGCGCCAAGGTGATCCCCCGCGCTTCCAGGCGGTCGCGGATGTGGCCTTCCGTCATCGTGAAGCGGGTGCCGATCAGCGCCACCCGGCTGCGCTTGTCGGCGACCAGCCGCTCGGCCGTCGCGTCGGCGATGTGCAGCATCGGCAGCCGCACCGCCGCCTTCACCTGGTCGTAGACCTTGTGCGAGGTGTTGGACGCCAGCAGCAGGCCGTCGGCGCCCGACGCCTTCAGTCTCTTCGCCGCCTCGGTCAGCACCGCGGCGACCCCGTCCCAGTCGCCCGACAGCTCCATCGCGGCGACCGGCGCCAGGTCGAGGCTCTCGATCGCCAGCCGGGCGCTGTGCAGCGCACCGAGCCGCTGCGCGACGCCGCGGTTGATATGCTCGTAGTAGAGCGCGGTGGAGGACCAGCTCGTGCCCCCGACGATGCCCAGCTTGCGCAAATCCGCTTCCCCTTCTCCGGCCACGCCCCAACCGGCGACCGGCTGGGGGCTCCAACCCAGATGCAATGCCCGCGAATCCCCTCGGGTCGGCTCAGCCGAGGTTCTTCACGATCTCCTCGACCATCTTCTTGGCGTCGGCGAGGAGCATCATCGTGTTGTCGCGGTAAAAAAGCTCGTTGTCGACCCCCGCATAGCCGACCCCGCCCATCGACCGTTTGACGAACAGGACGGTGCGCGCCTTTTCCACGTCGAGCACCGGCATTCCGTAGATCGGCGAGCTCTTGTCGGTCTTGGCGGCCGGGTTGGTGACGTCGTTGGCGCCGATGACGAAGGCGACGTCGGTCTGGGCGAACTCGGAGTTGATGTCCTCGAGCTCGAACACCTCGTCGTACGGCACGCTGGCTTCGGCCAGCAGCACGTTCATGTGCCCCGGCATCCGGCCGGCGACCGGGTGGATCGCATATTTGATCCGCACCCCCTCGGCCTTGAGCAGGTCGCCCATCTCGCGCAGCGCGTGCTGGGCCTGGGCGACCGCCATCCCGTAGCCCGGGACGATGATCACCTGCTCGGCCTGCTTCAGGAGGAACGCCGCGTCCTCGGCCGAGCCGCGCTTGTACGGCCGGTCGATCGCGCCGCCACCGCCGGCGACCAGCGCCTCGCCGCCGAAGCCGCCGGCGATCACCGAGACGAAGCTGCGGTTCATCGCCCGGCACATGATGTAGGACAGGATCGCGCCCGAGCTTCCGACCAGCGCCCCGGTGATGATCATCGCGCTGTTGTGGAGCGTGAATCCCATCGCGGCGGCCGCCCAGCCCGAGTAGCTGTTGAGCATCGATATCACGACCGGCATGTCGGCGCCGCCGATCGGGATGATCAAAAGGAAGCCGATGGCGAAGGCGAGCCCGGTCAGGGTCCAGAAGACCCACGGGGCCTGGTCCTGGGT
>DASTZO010000118.1:0-5019 GCA_035764265.1 Sphingomicrobium sp. | reverse complement strand
GGCAAGGTGCTTCCGGTCGGCGAGCAGGGCGAGATCTGCACGCGGGGCTATCACGTCATGACCGGCTACAACGACAATCCCGAGGCGACCGCCAAGGCGATCGAGGCCGACGGCTGGCTGCACACCGGCGACCTCGGGCGGATGGACGAACGCGGCTATGTCGCGATCACCGGGCGGGTGAAGGAAATGATCATCCGCGGCGGCGAGAATCTGTTCCCGGTCGAGATCGAGAATGCGATGCTCGAGCACCCGGACATCGGCGAGGTCGCGGTGGTCGGCGTGCCGTGCCCGACCTATGGCGAGCAGGTCGCCTGCTTCATGCGCGCCGCCGGCGCCCGCCGCCCGGAGCCGGCCGAACTGAAGGCGTTCATCCGCGAGCGGCTGTCCCCCCAAAAGACCCCGCAGCACTGGATCTGGGTCGATCAGTGGCCGCTGACCGGCTCGGGCAAGATCCAGAAGTTCAAGCTCGCCGAGCAGTTCGAGCGGCGGGAAGCGGAGGCGGCGCTTGCCGCGCAGCCGCAACCGGCTCCCAGCGCCTGACCCTGCGGCCGCCGCACCACAGCTCCATCGCGCCGATTCGGCGAAGCCCTTCCGCGACGGCGATGGCGGAATCGTCGTCGGCCACCTCGAAGTCGCGGAAGTCGAAGATCGGCCCGCTTCCGCCGCCGAGGAAATACAGCCGGTAATAGGCCATCGGATTCCCCTCCCTTTCAGCCGGGGAACGGGGCGCCGCCGCGGGTTCATCCGTTTCGGGGCCATCATTCCGGCCGGGCGTGGCCGCAGCGCAACAGCGGGTCGCTGCCGCGGGCGGCTTCCTCGAACTTTACTCGTGGCGCAGAAGGGCTATCGGCCTGCCATGACCGTCCAGCCCGCCGAATCCATCCTGATCGTCGACTTCGGCAGCCAAGTGACCCAGCTGATCGCGCGGCGGGTGCGCGAGGCCGGGGTCTATTCGGAAATCGCCCCGTTCAACGCGGCGGACGAGGCGTTCGAGCGCCTCAAGCCGCGAGGGATCATCTTGTCGGGCGGGCCGTCGTCGGTGATGTGGGACGACAGCCCCCGCGCGCCGCAGCATTTCTTCGACTGCGGGCTGCCGATCCTCGCCATCTGCTACGGCCAGCAGACCATGGCCCATCAGCTCGGCGGGGTGGTCGCGGCGTCCGACAACCGCGAGTTCGGCCGCGCGTTCATCGAGATCATCGATGAATCGGCCTTGTTCGACGGGCTGTGGAAGGTCGGCGAGACGCACCAGGTGTGGATGAGCCACGGCGACCGCGTCGAGCGGCTGCCCGACGGCTTCAAGATCGTCGCGAAGTCCGAGGGCGCGCCTTACGCGATCGCCACCGACGAGGACCGCCGCTTCTACTCGATGATGTTCCACCCCGAGGTCGTGCACACGCCCGACGGCGGCAGGCTGCTGGCCAATTTCGTCCGGCACGTGTGCGGCTGCGCCGGCGACTGGACGATGGGGGCGTTCCGCGACGCCAAGATCGCCGAGATCCGCGAACAGGTCGGGCAGGGCCGGGTGATCTGCGGGCTGTCGGGCGGGGTCGACAGCGCGGTCGCCGCGGTGCTGATCCACGAGGCGGTCGGGGAGCAACTGACCTGCGTGTTCGTCGACCATGGCCTGATGCGCCTGGGCGAGGCCGAGCAGGTCGTCTCGCTGTTCCGGGGCAGCTACAACATCCCCCTGGTCCACGTCGACGCGAGCGCGGACTTCCTCGGCGGGCTGGCCGGGGTCACCGACCCCGAAGCCAAGCGCAAGTTCATCGGCAAGACCTTCATCGACATTTTCGAGGCCGAGGCGGCCAAGGCCGGCGGCGCCGATTTCCTCGCCCAGGGGACGCTCTACCCGGATGTGATCGAAAGCGTCAGCTTCACCGGCGGGCCGAGCGTGACCATCAAGAGCCACCACAATGTCGGCGGCCTGCCCGAGCGCATGGCGATGAAATTGGTCGAGCCGTTGCGCGAACTGTTCAAGGACGAGGTGCGGGTGCTCGGTCGCGAGCTCGGGCTGCCCGAGGGCTTCGTCGAGCGCCACCCGTTCCCCGGTCCGGGGCTGGCGATCCGGATCCCCGGCGAGGTCACCGAGGAGCGCTGCGACATCTTGCGCAAGGCCGACGCCATCTACCTCGAGGAAATCCGCAACGCCGGCCTCTACGACGCGATCTGGCAGGCGTTCGCGGTGCTTCTGCCGGTGCGCACCGTCGGCGTGATGGGCGACCATCGCACCTACGACCATGTCTGCGGCTTGCGCGCGGTGACCAGCGTCGACGGCATGACCGCCGACATCTACCCGCTCGACGCCGCGTTCCTGGCGCGGGTCGCGACGAGGATCGTCAACGAGGTGCCGGGCATCAACCGGGTGGTCTATGACTATACGTCGAAGCCCCCCGGGACGATCGAATGGGAGTGAGCCGATGAAAACCGACTCAAGCTCGCCGCTGGACGTGATCCTGCAGGCCACTGGCGGCTATTGTGTCGCCCGGGCGCTGCATGTCGCGGCGGATTTGGGCGTCGCGGACCACATTGGCGATGGCGGCGCTTCCGTCGATGAGCTGGCCGCGAAGACCGGCGCCGATCCCGACGCGCTGGGTCGGATCCTGCGCCTGCTCAGCGCCCACGGCATCTTTTCCGCCGACGGCGGCACGGTGTCACACAACCCGGTCTCGGAGACCCTTCGCACCGATCATCCGCAGTCGGCCCGCGACCTTGCCCGCATGTTCGGGCTGCCCTTCTTCTGGGAGACGTTCGGAGATCTCGACCATTCGGTCCGGACCGGCCGGCCGGCGGTGGAAAAGGCTCATCCCGACGGGCTGTGGGCGTGGCTTGCCAAGCGGCCGGAAGCGAGCGCGATCTTCAACGGGGCGATGATCGGCAAGTCGTTCGGCCAGGTCGCCGGCGTGGTCGAGAGCTTCGATTTCTCGCGCTTTCCAAGGATCGCCGACGTCGGCGGCGGGCGCGGCCATTTGCTGCAGGCGATCCTGGCCAGATATCCCCAGGCGAGGGGGCTGCTGTTCGAGCAGCCGCACGTCATCGAAGAGGTGCGCGCAATCGCCTCCGACCGGCTGCAGCTTCAGGCCGGGGATTTCTTCGCCGACGAGCTTCCGCAAAGCGACGCCTACATATTGATGGAGGTGATCCACGACTGGACCGACGAGGAGTCGGTGCAAATCCTTGCGGCCGTCCGCCGGGCCGCTCCGACGGGATCGGCGCTGCTGCTGATCGAGCAATTGATGCCGCCGACCCCGGGCCCGCATTGGGTGAAGATGCTCGACGTCCACATGATGGCTTTGTTCGCCGCCCGGCAGCGCAGCCGGCAGGAATATGACCGGCTCGCCGAGCGAAGCGGGTTCCGGCCGGTCGGCGTGACCGACACGCCCGCCGGGATCAGCGTCCTCGAATACCGGGCGGCCTGACGCCCAAGCGAGGAAGGACCGAGCCCTCGCAGGCCCGGTCCTTCGACAAGTGGTCGTTTGCAGCCGTCCTAGTTGCGGCGGGCGGACGCCCAGGCCTTCTGGCTCGCGATCCACGCGTCGCGGGCGGCGAACCAGGCGGCGCGGCGCTCGGCCCACTGCTCGGCGGTCAGCGAACTGCGGTCGACGATCCACTGGTCGCGCATCGCCTGCCACTCGCGCCGGCCGACGTCGAACTCCTCGCGCCAGGCAGCGATGTCTTCCTTGAGCGCCTCGCGGATCCGCCCGGCGGCATTGGCCGGAATCCGGGCGCCGCTGCGAGCCGCCTGGGCCAAGGCCAGCGCATCCGCCCGCCGCTGCGCGGCGAGAGCCCGGTGCTGCTCGGCGGTCAGCTGGCGCTGGGCGGCGAAGTCGCGGCCGAACTGACCCTGCTGCGCGGCGATATTGTCGCGGGCATAATCCGCGGTGCCCGGACCGCCGCCCTGCTGGCCGGGGGGAGTCATCGGCGGGCCCGCGCCCGCTCCGCCGCCGGGCCCGCCACCGCCGCCCGGCTGGGCGAGCGCAGGAGCGGAGGCGGCGATCGCCGCCGTGGCCAGCGCCGTCATCAGGATATTGCGTGTCATTGCTCAGGCTCCTCAAAACTCATGCCCGGTCGAACGAATGGAGCACGGGCCGGTTTCACCCGGTTCGGCTGGACAGGTGCGCAAACCGCCCGAGGTGGGACAATGCCCGGTTTTCCTGAACGCCAGATTACCGCGCGCTGAATCGAGGCGGGGGCGGGGCGAATGGCGCGCACGGCCGACCCGGGCCGGCGCCGTTCATGCTGCAATCACCGCATATCGTCCAATGCGGATCGAAATTCCTCACACCGGCAAGCGTTTAACCGATGACCAGAATGTTCTTGATCGCGACCGTCGCGGCGCTTGCAATCACTGCACCGGCGCAGGCGCGCCCGGACGACGAGCGCCAGGCCAGGACCGAGGAGCGGGCCGAGAAGGCTCAGGCCCGGGCCGAGGCCCGCAAGGCCGAAGGCGGCGGCGAGCAGCGCGTCCGCGCCGAGCGGCCGCAGCACCAGGAGCGCGTGCGCATCGAGCGGCCCGAGCGGATCGAGCGGGCCCAGCGCATCGAGCGCTTCGAGCGCCCGCAGCGCGAGCAGCGGGTCCGGATGGAGCGTTTTGAACGCCCGCAACGCGAACAGCGGGTCCAGGTGGAACGATTTGAACGTCCCCAGCGCGAGCAGCTCATCCGCATTGAGCGGGCCGAGCGGCCGCGGCGCGAGCGGTTCGTCGAGCCGCGCGCTCCGCGGATCGAGCGCCGCGAGCGGCTGGCCCGGCAGGAGCGGGTCCGCGAAGAGCGCGTCCGCGAGCAGCGGGTGCGGGAGCCCCGAATCGAGCGCATCGAGCGCATCGAGCGCGTCGAGCGCGTCGATCGCCAGGCGAGGATCCGCGACCGCGCGATCGAGCGG
The DNA here is from genome assembly GCA_035764265.1 of Sphingomicrobium sp. Taxonomy (GTDB): domain Bacteria; phylum Pseudomonadota; class Alphaproteobacteria; order Sphingomonadales; family Sphingomonadaceae; genus Sphingomicrobium. The sequence continues at coordinate 138 of DASTZO010000118.1, read as the reverse complement.
CGGTCAGGGGATTTCGAGCCGCGCCAGCGCCTGATCCGGCAGGAGCGCCGCGACGAGCGCTTCACGCGGCAGCAATTGCGCCAGCAGGAAAAGCAGGCCGAGCGCCTCGCCAAGCTGCAGCAGCGCGCCGAGCGCCGG
>DASTZO010000117.1:0-2410 GCA_035764265.1 Sphingomicrobium sp. | reverse complement strand
GCCCGCGCCGGGAGTCGAGAAATCCACCCCGCGATGGCGATAGAAGCCCGGGTCCTCGACCTTGATCAGCATATCGAGCCGCCGCCTCGGTAGGTCCGCGAGCTCCAGCTCGCCTCGTGCGGCCTCGGCCAGCACCCGCGGCGTCGCCTGCCGCGCGCGAAAGACCGCGAACAGCTCGTAGGCGATGAGGATCGCCAGCAGCGCCAGGACGAAAAGGCCGGCCGGCCGCAACCAACCGCCGCGGCGATTCATCCTAGTCGAACAGGCTCGAGACGCTGGCTTCGTCGGCGATCCGGCGGATCGCCTCGGCGAGCAAGGGGGCGATGGTCAGCCGGCGGATCTTGCCGTCCTTGGGGTCGGCCTCGCCGGTGCAGATGGTGTCGGTGACCACCAGCTCGCTGAGCTCCGACGTGCCGATCCGCGCCGCCGCTCCGCCCGACAGCACTCCGTGGGTGCAATATGCGACCACCTCCTTGGCCCCCTGCTGCCTCAATGCCGCGGCGGCGTTGCACAGCGTGCCGCCCGAATCGACAATGTCGTCGATGAGGATGCAGCTGCGCCCGTCGACGTCGCCGATGATGTTCATCACCTCGGACTCGCCGGCCTTTTCCCGGCGCTTGTCGACGATCGCCAGAGGCGCGTTGCTCAGGCGCTTGGCGAGGCCGCGGGCGCGGACCACCCCGCCGACGTCGGGCGAGACGACGGTCAGATTGCGGTTGGAAAAGCGCGCCTGGATGTCGGCGGCGATCACCGGCGAGGCGAACAGATTGTCGGTCGGGATGTCGAAGAAGCCCTGGATCTGCCCGGCGTGGAGGTCGATCGACAGCACCCGGCTGGCGCCGGCGACGGTGATCAAATTGGCGACCAGCTTGGCGGAAATCGGGGTTCGCGGCCCCGGCTTCCGGTCCTGCCGGGCATAGCCGAAATAGGGCAGCACCGCGGTGATCCGCTTGGCCGACGCCCGCCGAAGCGCGTCGATGCAGATCAACAGCTCCATCAGATTGTCGTTGGCCGGGTAGCTCGTCGACTGGATCACGAACACGTCCTCGCCGCGGACGTTCTCGTTGATCTCGACGAAGATCTCCTCGTCGGCGAAGCGCCGCACGCTGGCCTCGGTCAGCGGCATCTCGAGATATTCGGAAATCGATCGGGACAGCGGCAAATTGCTGTTCCCGGCGAGCAATTTCATGGCGGCGGCAGCTCCCCAGCGCGGCGGTGCGCGCCGACCCCTTAGCCAGCCCAAGCATGGTTCGCAAAGCAAAGCTTCCCGTCTAAGGCACGCGGCGATGACGGATCGGTTGATCATCGCCCTCGCCCAGATGAGCCAGCGCGTCGGCGACCTCGAGGGCAATGCGGCCGCCATGCTGGCGATGCGCGACAAGGCCGCCGGCGCCGACCTCTTGCTGTGCCCCGAGCTCCAGCTGACCGGCTATCCGCCCGAGGACCTGGTGTTGAAGCCCGAGTTCGTCCGGCGGACGATGGAGTCGGCCGAGCGGCTGGTCGACGCGACCGCGAGCCCGGGCCCGGCGATGCTGATCGGGACCATCGTCAACGACGGCGGCGCCAATTACAACGCGGTGCTGCTCGCCGACGGCGGCCGGGTGGTCGGGCGGACCCTGAAGCGCGAGCTGCCCAATTACGGCACCTTCGACGAGAAAAGGGTCTTCGCCCACGGGCCGATGCCCGAGCCGATCGAGTTTAAGGGCGTGAAGATCGGAGTGCCGATCTGCGAGGACATCTGGCAGGAGCCGGTCTGCGCCCATCTGGCGGAGGCCGGGGCGGAGATGCTGCTGGTGCCCAACGGCAGCCCCTACGAGCTCGACAAGGACGATTTGCGGCAGCGGATGGTGCGGTCGCGGGCCGCCATCACCGGCCTGCCGCTCGCCTACCTCAACCGCGTCGGCGGCCAGGACGAGATCGTGTTCGACGGCTCGTCGTTCGTCATGCACCCGGACGGCGAGCTGGTCGTGCAGATGCCCGACTGGGACGAGCATCTGCTGCTGACCGAATGGCGGCGGGGCCCCGACGGCTGGCGCTGCGAGACCCGCGCCGAGCACCGGCTCGACCCGTTCCCCGAGGACGTCTACCGGGCGATGGTGGTTGCGCTTCGCGACTATGTGACCAGCAACGGCTTTCCGGGCGTGATCCTCGGCCTGTCGGGCGGCATCGACAGCGCCCTGTCGGCCGCGGTCGCGGTCGACGCGCTCGGCCCCGACAAGGTGTGGGGCGTGATGCTGCCGTCCAGATACACGTCGCCGGAAAGCCTCGAGGACGCGGCCGAGTGCGCTCGCCTGCTCGGCTGCCGCCATGACGTCGTGTCGATCGCCCCGGCGGTCGAGGCGATGGACGGGATGCTGGCCCCGCATCGGGTCGGCAACACGCCGGGTCTCGCCGAGGAGAATATCCAGGC
>DASTZO010000116.1:0-2015 GCA_035764265.1 Sphingomicrobium sp. | reverse complement strand
CGCAGTAACCCACGCACCAGCGCAACCACTCCGAAGACGACGGCCGCGACCACTCCCACCAGCGCGATCGTCTGCAGCGGATAGAACGGGACTCGCACCTGGTCCGGTGGCTTCTCGCCTGCCGCGGCGCCCTCGACGCGGCGGATGCGCCAGACCGCGCCTGTCAGCTGCTTGATCCGGATGGCGCCCTTCTCCGGCGCGATCTTGATCTCGCCGAAGTCGACGACGTACAGCGCGCCATCGGACCCGAAGACGCAGTGGCTGGGCCGCTCGAAGCCGCCGTGGAACAGCTTCGAGGCGGGGCCCTGGATGCGGTTGACCGCGAAGTCGTGGATGGCGCCGGTCGACGGATCCACGCGCACGATCTTGAAGCCGGCCGGCACGACCTGGCGCGGCGTGGTGACCGGCGCAAGGTCGCCGAAAAGCGCGACGAACGCCTGGCCCTCGAAGCCGAAGGCCGGATCGCGGCTGAAATCGAAGCCGTTGGCCGCCGCGTGGGGCTCGAACGAGGCGACCGGCTTGGGCGGCTCGGGATCCGGAAACTCGGCCAGAACCGGCTCCCGGCCGGTCCCGCCCGGACCCCAGTGCGGATCGTCCAACCGGATGCCGGAGGCGAAATCCGGCCAGCCGTACCAGGCGCCCTCGCGAATCTCGTAGAGGTCGTCGGGGTCGCCGACGATCCACCGGGCGCCGCGCTCATCGGACCCGTGCTCCGTCACGAACAGGCGGCCGTCGGGGTGGACGGCGATCCCGTACGGGTTGCGCAGGCCCCAGGCGACGACGCGCAGGTCCGATCCATCGGGCAGGCAGCTGAGCACCGCGCCGCTGGCCTTCGGGCTGCCCGGGATGCGCTGGTTGGGCTCCGTGGCGGTACCGAACGCCACGTACGCGCCCGTCGTCACGCGCTCGAGCGGGTTGCCGAGGACGTTCGGCACCTCGTAGTTGCGGCCGGCCAGCACGATGTCGCCGCCCGGCACGTCGTGCTGATCCGGGAACTTGGCCAGCCACTCGTAGCCGAAGTTGTCGGCGCCGACGACGCCCATGTTGGTGACGCAGCCCTGGCCCCAGTAGACGCGGCCGTCGGGGCCGATGACCGGGTGGTTCGTCTGGTGGTCCCCGAGCCCCGGGAGGCCATCGACGAGCTCGGTGGTGACGCCCGTCTCGGGGTCGACGCGCAGGACCGCATCGGTGGCGGTGACGATCAGCGAACCGTCGTGCCACGCGGTGCCGGTTGCGGCCCCCGTCGACTGCGCGTGCGGGCCACTGAGCTCGACCACCAGGCGCCGGCTGCCACTCGTCGGATCCACCTCGAAGATGCGCGGCGGTGACTCCGACTTGTGCCCCGATTCGGTCACGTACATGGCGCCATGGGGACCGAAGGAGGCATGCACGGGAGCCGTCAAGCCGGTGGCGACCACCTCGGCGCCGTAGCCCGGCGGCAGCAGGACGTCGTTAGGCTGGTATCGCCGATCCCCCCGCCGCACGATGCGGAGCCGCTTGACCAGCGGCTGGAGCGGCGCGTACAGCACCGAGAGCAATGTCGGAACGTCGAAGCAGAGACGGCGGAGCATCAGTCGAAGACCTCGATGGGACGGAGCGACGGTCGCGGAGCCGATGCGCCGGCGCGCCACCCGACGAGCGCGCCAGCGGCCGCCAGCACTCCCGCGAGGGCGAAGGCCGGGCCGAACCCGGCAGCATCGATCAGCGGCCCGAACAGGCCCGCAGCGGCGGCCGCGCCGGCGGTGCCCAGGTTGGCGATGCCGAGCAGCCGGCCGGTGGAGCGTTCGGCGGTCGCATCGGCCAGGGCGGCCCAGCTCCCGGCGCCGAAGGCTGCCGACCCGACGGCCATGAGCGAGCCGAAGACCAGGATCGCCGGCAGCGAGCCGGCCAGCGGCAGCGCGGCGACGCCGACCGCGCCGATCGCACCCCCGGCGAGCATCACCGCCGGTCGCCCGATGCGGTCCGCCAGCCATCCCGACGGGACGGCGGCGGCGGCGGTCGCGAGGGTGAGGACC
>DASTZO010000115.1:0-5632 GCA_035764265.1 Sphingomicrobium sp. | reverse complement strand
GCGCTGCGGATTGGCATCCGGCTTGTCGACCTTGTTGATCGCTACGATCATCGGCACGCCGGCAGCCTTGGTGTGGTTGATCGCCTCGATGGTCTGCGGGCGGATGCCGTCGTCGGCCGCGACCACCAGCACGACGATGTCGGTGACGTTGGCGCCGCGCGCGCGCATCTCGGTGAACGCCTCGTGGCCGGGAGTGTCGAGGAAGGTGACCTTCGACTTGTCGGGCACGGTCACCTGATAGGCGCCGATGTGCTGGGTGATCCCGCCGGCCTCGCCGGAGACGACGTCGGCGCCGCGGATCGCGTCCAGAAGCGACGTCTTGCCATGGTCGACATGGCCCATGATCGTCACCACCGGCGGCCGCGGCTGGAGGCTCTCGGGCGAATCCTCGACATCGCCGATGCCGATCTCGACGTCGCCCTCGCTGACCCGCTTGATGTTGTGCCCGAACTCGGTGACCAGCAGCTCGGCGGTGTCCTGGTCGATGGTCTGGGTGAGGGTCACCGGCATGCCCATCTTGAACAGCGCCTTGACCAGGTCGGCGCCGCGCTCGGCCATCCGGTTGGCGAGCTCCTGGACGGTGATCGCCTCGGGGACGACGACGTCGCGGACCTGCTTGGCGGCCGGGCCGGCCTGCTGGTGGTGGCGCTTTTCCTTTTCGCGGGCGCGGCGCAGGGCGGCCAGTGAACGGGCGCGGCTGTCGTCCTCGCCGGACAGGGCGCGGGTCACGGTCAGCTTGCCCGAATGGCGGCGGTCCTCGCGGTTGCGCGGCGGCCGTGCCGGTTCGGGGCGCTTGGGCGCCGGTGCTCCGGGGCGCCGGAAACCGCGCTCCTCCTCGTCCTCGAGCTCGGGAACGCGCTCCTCGACGACCGGCGCGGGCTCGGCGGCCGCCTCGACCTGCGGCTCGGCCTCGCGAGTTCGCGCCTGCTCGGCCGCCTCTTCCTCGGCGCGGCGGTTTTCCTCCGCCCGGCGCTTCTCGTCCTCGGTCTGCTCGACCTTGACCCGCTCGTCGCGGCGGCGGGCTTCCTCGAGCGCCGCCATGCGCGCCTCGTCGGCCTCGCGCAGCAGCTTTTCCTGGAGCTCGCGTCGGGTAGTGATGTCGTCGGCCGGGGCGCGCCTCGGCGCCGGGGCGGGCGCCGGGCGGGTCGGGGCCGCCGGCTTCGGCGCCTCGGCCGCGGGCGCCGGCTTGGGCGCCTCGGCCGGGGCCGGTTCGCCCGGCTTGCCGAGGATCCGGCGTTTCTTGACCTCGACCACGACGGTGTTCGACCGGCCATGGCTGAAGCTCTGCTTGACCTTGCCGGTCTCGACCGTGCGCTTGATGCCCAGCGGCGGCCGGGTGCCAAGCTTCGGCTTTTCGGTCTGGTCGGTCATTCTGTTCCTTCGTCAAATTCTTCAGCCGAGCCGGGGGCCGAGGCGGGTTCGCCGCCGTCTAGCCCGGTACGGGGGTCAGTGAAAGCGCGCCACCGGGCAAGCGCGTGGGACACGCGCGACGCGGCGGCGGGATCGGTCAGGGCGACATGTACCACATTTTCGCGCCCCAAGGCCATCGACAAGATCGAGCGCTCCTCGGGAAATAGGAGGCCGCGCGGCTGACCGCCCCCGGTGCGCCACGCCTGGTCGAGCGCCCTGCGGCCGTCCTCGCCGGCATCGGCGGCGTGGATCAGCAGATGGACCTTGCCGGCGCGGGCCGCCGTCTCGATTCGCTCGGCGCCGTTGATCAGGGTGCCGCCGCGCGCCTCGAGGCCGAGCCGGTCGAGCGCCGCCTGGCGAAGCGCGCGCTCGATCCGGTCGCCGAGGTCGGCGGGAATCTTGAGGTCCGCGGCCTTGAACGCCCGGGCCAGCGCGCCCTTGAGCTTGCCCTTGGCGTTGGCGGCGTCGAGCTCGGCGCGGCCGACCGAAATCCACGCGCCGCGGCCCGGCGCCCGGGCGCGGACATCGGGGCCGACCGCGCCGTCCGGGCCCAGCGCCAGCCGGACTAGGCCGTCGCGCGTGCCCTTGCGGCGGGTGAGCACGCAGGTCCGCTCGGGGACGTGCGGACCGGTCCCCGGCGAAGGCCGGGGTCCGGTTGCTCTGGGCTTGGGCTGGGCCCCGGATTTCGCCGGGGAACGGCTCAGCGCGGCCTCATTGCCCGGTTTCCGCAACTGCGTCCTCCTCGCCGGAGGAAGCCTTGTCCTCGTCCTCGAACCAGTGGGCGCGGGCGGCCATGATGATCTCGTTGCCCTGCTCTTCGGTCAGGCCGTACTCGTGCAGGATGCCGCCCCTGTCCTCGGGCCGGTTGCTCGGCTCGCGCTGGCGGCGCTGCTCGGGCCGCTTCTTCTGGATGAGCTCGTCGGTGGCGAGGTCGGCGAGGTCGTCGAGGGTGCGGATGTTCGCGCGCCCCAGGGTGACGAGCATCGCCTCGGTCAGGTGCGGCAGCTCGGCGAGCGCGTCGTCGACGCCGAGCTTGCGGCGCTCCTCGCGGGCCGCGGCCTCGCGCCGCTCCAGCGCCTCGCCGGCGCGGCTCTGGAGCTCGGCGGCGAGATCCTCGTCGAAGCCGTCGATCGCGCTGATTTCCTCCGCGTTGACGTAGGCGACCTCCTCGAGAGTGGTGAAGCCCTCGGCGACCAGCAGCTGGGCGAGCGTCTCGTCGACGTCGAGCTCGTTCTGGAACATCTCGGAGCGCTCGACGAACTCGCGCTGGCGCTTCTCGCTTGCGTCGGCCTCGGTCAGGATGTCGATCTGCGAATTGGTCAGCTGGCTCGCCAGGCGGACGTTCTGGCCGCGGCGGCCGATCGCCAGGCTCAGCTGGTCGTCGGGGACGACCACCTCGATCCGCGCCTCTTCCTCGTCGATGACGACTCGGCTGACGGTCGCCGGCTGGAGCGCGTTGACGACGAAGGTCGCCAAATCCTCGCTCCACGGGATGATGTCGATCTTCTCGCCCTGGAGCTCCTGGACCACCGCCTGGACGCGGCTGCCCTTCATCCCGACGCAGGCGCCGACCGGGTCGATCGAGCTGTCGTGGCTGATGACGCCGATCTTGGCGCGGCTGCCCGGGTCGCGGGCGGCGGCCTTGATCTCGATGATCCCGTCGTAGATCTCGGGCACTTCCTGAGCGAACAATTTCTTCATGAAGTCGGGGTGGGCGCGCGACAGGAAGATCTGCGGGCCCCGGGCCTCGCGGCGGACCGACAGGATCAGGCTCCGGATCCGGTCGCCGACGCGGACCATCTCGCGCGGGATCTGCTGGTCGCGGCGGATGACTCCCTCGGCCCGACCGAGGTCGACGACGACGTGGCCGAACTCGACCCGCTTGACGACCCCGGTGATGACCTCGCCGGCGCGGTCCTTGAACTCCTCGTACTGGCGCTCGCGCTCGGCGTCGCGGACCTTCTGGAAGATCACCTGCTTGGCGGCCTGGGCGGCGATCCGGCCGAACTCGATCGGCGGCAGCGGGTCGACGATGAAATCGCCGATCTGGGCGTCGGCCTTCAATTTCTGGGCGCCCTTCAGGTCGACCTGCTTGAAATAGTCGTCGACCTCCTCGACCACCTCGACCACGCGCCACAGGCGCAAATCGCCGGTCTGCGGGTCGAGCTTGGCGCGGATGTCGTTCTCGGCGCCGTAGCGGGCGCGGGCGGCGCGCTGGATGGCGTCCTCCATCGCCTCGATGACGATGCCGCGGTCGATCAGTTTCTCGCGCGCGACGGCGTCGGCGATCGCGAGCAGCTCGGCCTTGTTGGCGGATACGGACGCGGGAGCGGCGGTAGCCATGGGAATTTAGCCTTCCATCTTGATGAGATCGGCCCCTTCCGCGTCGAGCGGGGCGGTGGCCTTGATGAGCGCGTCGGTCAGCAGAAGCTTGGCCGAAGCGATGGATTCGAACGGGATTTCACGGTCGCCCTTGGGGGTCGAGAGCAGGACGATGCCCTTGTCGATGCCCTGGATGGTCCCGGACAATTGCTTGGCGCCGCCCAAAGTCTCGTGGAGCTTGATGCGCGCCTCGTGCCCCGCCCAGTCGGCATAATCGGACGGCCTGGTCAGCGGCCGGTCGATGCCCGGCGAGCTGACCTCGAGGCGGTAGCCGCCCTCGATCGGGTCCTGCCCCTCGCTCTCCAAGACGTCGAGCACTTCCGACAGCCGCTTCGAAATCCGCTCGCAGTCGCCGAGCTGAAGTTGCCGGGTGTCCGGCCGCTCGGCCATCACCTGAAGCGTCGGGTCCGAAGCCCCGCCGATCATCGCGACTCGCACCAGCCGGTAGCCCAGGGCTTCCACCTCGGGCTCGATCAGTCCGGTAAGCGCGGCCAGGTCGACCATGACGTCCTTTGAAAACCAAAACAGCACTCCGACCGGCCCCCGGGTGGAGACCAGCCTCAACGTCGCTAGCGATGTCGAGGGGAGAGGCGGCGATATAGGCGCGTCCGGCTAGCGGCGCAAGCGGTCGAGCGCCTTGTTCTCCTGCGGGATGCGGACGGCGAGGACGGCCAGGTTGAGGATCGAGAACGCGACCGCGATCTCGACCAGGCCGAACACCAAGGGCAGGACGGCGATTTCCGCGGTGACGATCACATAATTGGGGTGGCTCAGGTAACGGTAGGGACCCGATCGGACCAGCGGCGCTCCGGGAAGGACGATGATCCGCGTCGTCCACCGCCGGCCGAGCGTGGCGATCACCCAGATCCGGCCGACCTGGAGCGCCGCGAACAGCAGCAGAAGCGGGACATCGACCGGCCGCCCCGGAGCCCACCACCAGAGCGCAGCGAGCCACGCCATGTGGATCGCGACGAGGAACGGATAATGGCCGGCCGCATGCTCCTTCGCGCCTTCGGCGAGCAGGCGCTTGCTGTTGCGCTCGGCGAGGCGCAGCTCGATGAGCCGCTGCAGGGTGACGAAGCCGAGGATTGCGATCCCGATCCAGAACGCCGTCCAGGTCATGGCGCTTCCAGCAGGCAGCCGGCGCAGGTGAAGCCGGGGCCGAACGCGGTCATCAGCACGCGCCCGGGCAGGCCGCGGGCGATCAGCCGGTCGAGCACGAACAGCACCGTCGGGGCGCTCATGTTGCCGAAATCGCGAAGGACCTCGCGCTCGAGGTCGAGCTCTCCCTGGGACAGGGCGAGCGCGGTTTCGATCGCGTCGATCACCTTGACCCCGCCCGGGTGGCAGCAGAAGCGCGCTATGTCGCCGCGCTCCAGCTCCAGCGCGCGCAGCATGGCGTCGACCGCATCGGCGAGCTCGGCTTCGATGAACGGCGGGATCGCCCGGTCGAACACCACGGCCAGCCCGGGGTCCTCGACGTCCCAGCCCATGATCCGAAGCGTGTCGGGCCACAGTTTCTCGGCCGACCCGCCGATCCGCGCGAGTCCCGGCTCTCCGTCGCCGACCACCGCCGCGGCGGCGCCGTCGCCGAACAAAGCGGTGGCAACGATCGCCGACGGGTCGTCGCTGTCGAGGCGGATCGAGATCGAGCAGGTCTCGACGGTGACGAACAGCCAGTTCGAGCCGGGATCGGCATTGGCGAGGCGTGAGGCGATGGCGAGGCCGTTGACCCCGCCGGCACAGCCGAGGCCGAAGACCGGCACGCGGCGGATGTCGGGCCTGAGGCCGACCTTCGGACCGACTCGCGCTTCCAGGCTGGGGGTGGCGATTCCGGTCG
>DASTZO010000114.1:0-6975 GCA_035764265.1 Sphingomicrobium sp. | reverse complement strand
CGGAGCTGCCGCAGCAGCTTCGGCGGCCTCGGCGGCCGCGGCTGCCTTGCCGGCCCGCTCCTCGATCCGCGCCTTGGCCTTTTCGCCCGGCTCGCCCTTCTTCGGGTTGTTGCGCGCCGGCCGCTCGCGGATGCCGGCCGCGTCGAGGAAGCGCAGCACTCGGTCCGACGGCTGGGCGCCGACCGACAGCCAGTGCGCAATGCGCTCGGCGTCGAGCTTCACCCGTTCGGGCGAATCCTTGGCCAGCAGCGGGTTGTAGCTGCCGAGCTTCTCGATGAAGCGGCCGTCGCGCGGCGCGCGGCTGTCGGCGACGACGATTCGGTAATAGGGCCGCTTCTTGGCGCCGCCGCGGGTCAGTCGAATGGAAAGTGCCATGGATTATCGTTCCTTGTCCGTGAGTTCGTTTACTTCTTTGTGAACTTGTCGAAACCGGGCGGGAGGTTGAACGGCGAGCCGCCGAGCCCCGGCAAAGCCGGCCCGCCGCCGCCGAGGGCGCCGGGCGGGAGCATTCCGGGCGCGACCCCGCCGAGCGCGCCTTCGAGGCCGCCCTTGCCGAACATCGCGGCGAGCTTGCCGAGCCCGCCCATTTTCTTCAGCCGCTTCATCACGCTCGCCATTTCCTGGTGCATCTTCAAAAGCTTGTTGACCTCCTGGACGGTGGTCCCCGAGCCCTTGGCGATGCGAATCTTGCGCTTGGCGTTGATCAGCTCGGGGCGCGAGCGCTCCTTGGCGGTCATCGACGACATCATCGCTTCCAGATGGACGAGCGCCTTGCCGTCGGCGGCCTTCTCGGCCGCGCCCTTCACGGTCTTCAGGCCCGGCATCATCGAGGCCAGCGCGCCCAGCCCGCCCATGCGCTGCATCTGCTGGATCTGGGCGCGGAGGTCGTCGAGGTCGAACTTGCCCTTGACCATCTTGGCCGCGAGCTTCTCGGCCTCCTCGACCTCGATGGTCTCGGCGGCGCGCTCGACCAGGCTGACGACGTCGCCCATGCCGAGAATCCGCCCGGCGACTCGGTCCGGGTGGAACGCCTCGAGCTTGTCGATCGCCTCCCCGACCCCGGCGAACTTGATCGGCTTGCCGGTCACCGCGCGCATCGACAAAGCTGCTCCACCGCGGGCGTCGCCGTCGAGCCGGGTGAGGATCACGCCGGTCAGATCGACCTCGCCGGCAAAGCCCCTGGCGACGTTGACCGCGTCCTGGCCGGTCAGCGCGTCGACCACCAGCAGCGTCTCGGTCGGGCTGGAGGCCGCGGCGACCGCCTTCATCTCGGCCATCAGCGCATCGTCGACGTGCAGGCGCCCGGCGGTGTCGAGCAGGACGACGTCATAGGCCTGGAGGCGAGCCGCCTGGATCGCGCGTTTGGCGATATCGACCGGCTGCTGGCCGGCGACGACCGGCAGCGTGTCGACATTCGCCTGGCGGCCGAGCACCGCCAGCTGCGCCTGGGCGGCCGGGCGGGCGACGTCGAGCGAGGCCATCAACACCTTCTTGCGCTCGCGCTCCGCGAGCCGCTTGCCGAGCTTGGCGGTGGTCGTCGTCTTGCCCGAGCCCTGCAGGCCGACCATCAGGATCACCGCCGGCGGGTTGACGCCGAGGCGCAGCTCGGACGCTTCCGAGCCGAGCATCCCGACCAGGGCGTCGTGGACGATCTTGACGACCATCTGGCCGGGCGTGACCGAGCGCAGCACCTCCTGGCCGACCGCTCGCTCCGTCACCTGGTCGACGAAGTCGCGGGCGACCGGCAGAGCGACGTCGGCCTCGAGCAGTGCGACCCGCACCTCGCGCATCGCCGAGCGCACGTCGGCCTCGCTGAGCGCGCCGCGCCCGCGAAGCTTGTCGAATACGCTGCTGAGCCGATCGCTCAGGCTGTCGAACATCCCAATCTCCCGCCGACGAACCGGTCTTCAAATGCAAATGCGCCGGCGGGCGAAACCTCGCCGGCCAGCGTGCACCCTTGGGCGCTGCTCATCGCTATGTGTCGAAAAACGACGCTGGCGCCCTAGACGTGGGGCTTGTCGAGGTCAAGGTGAAGTGGACTTGGGCCGAGGCGCTGCCTAAGTGCGCGGCGACCCATGGCGCACGGCTTTCACAAGATGCCTTTTCACAAGATGGAGGGGCTCGGCAACGACTTCGCGATCTTCGACGCGCGCGAGGAGCCGCTGGCGATGTCCGAGGCGCTCGCCCGGGCGCTCGCCGACCGCCACAAGGGCATCGGCTGCGACCAGCTGATCGTGCTCGAGCCGTCGGACACGGCGGACGTGCGCATGCGGATCTGGAACCACGACGGCGGCGAGGTCGAAAGCTGCGGCAATGCGGCGCGCTGCGTCGTCGCTCTGACCGGCGCGACGAGCATCGAGACCGACGGCGGGCTGGTCAGCGGGGCGGCGGACGGAAGCGAGGTCGAGGTGGCGATCGGCGAGCCGCGGTTCGGCTGGGACGAGGTGCCACTGGCCTATGCGATGGACACCGCCGCTCTGCCGATGGCGTGGGGTGAGCTCGAAATGCCGACGGCCCTGAGCGTCGGCAACCCGCATCTGGTGTTCTTCGTCGAGGATGCGGAGGCCATTCCGCTCGAAGGGCTCGGGCCGCTGATCGAGCACGACCCCGCCTTCCCCGACCGGATCAACGTCAGCGTCGCCCAAGTCGGCGGCGGCGGAATCCGGCTGCGGACCTGGGAGCGCGGCGCCGGGCTGACACTCGCCTGCGGCACCGGCGCCTGCGCGGCGGCGGTGGCGGCGATCGCCTCCAGGCGGGCGCAATCGCCGGTCAAGGTGACGATGCCGGGAGGGTCGCTGACCATCGCCTGGCAACCCGGCGAGCCGGTCCGGATGCGTGGGCCCGCGACCTATGTGTTCCGGGGCGAGATCGACCTGGAGAAGCTGACCGGGGGGTCCAAGGGGTGAGCGTCGAGACGATCACGCTCGGCTGCCGCCTGAATTTCGCCGAGAGCGAGGCGATGCGCGGGCTCGTGCCCGGCAAGGACGACTGGGTGATCGTCAACAGCTGCGCGGTGACGGCCGAGGCGGTGCGGCAGTCGCGGCAGGCGATCCGCCGCGCCCGGCGCGAGCGCCCCGGCGCGAAGATCCTGGCGACCGGGTGCGCGGTGCAGCTCGAGCCCGACCGCTTTCGCGCAATGCCCGAGGTGGACGAGATCCGGATGCGCGACTTCGCGGCGCCGCCGGCCGTTCCCGCCGGTGCCCATGCGCGGGTGCGCAGCTTCGTCGGCATCCAGACCGGCTGCGACCACCGCTGCACCTTCTGCTCCATCTGGCAGGCTCGCGGGCCGAGCCGCTCCTTCCCCTTCGAGGCGATCCGCGACGCCGTCGCCCGCGAGATCGACCGCGGCGCGAAGGAGATCGTTTTGACCGGGGTCGACATCACCGATTATCGCGGCGGGCTCGGATCGCTGTGCCGGCGGCTGCTCGCCGCCGAGCCGCGCCTCGAGCGGCTGCGCCTGTCGTCGCTCGACAGCGTCGAGATCGACGATGAGCTGATGGACCTGATCGCCGGCGAGCCGCGGCTGATGCCGCATTTCCATCTGTCGCTGCAGGCCGGCGACGACCTCATCCTGAAGCGCATGAAGCGCCGCCACAGCCGCGCCGACGCGGTTCGGACGGTCGAGCGGATCAAGGCATCGCGGCCCGATGCCACCATCGGCGCCGATCTGATCGCCGGCTTTCCGACCGAGACCGAGGACATGGCTCTGAACAGCCTCAAGCTGCTCGACGATTGCGACGTCATCGCCGCGCACGTGTTCCCCTTCTCGCCGCGGCCGGGGACCCCGGCGGCGCGGATGCCGCAGGTCGACCGCGAAACCGTCAAGGCGCGCGCGGCCCGGCTGCGCGAAGCGGCCGCGGCGCGGCGGAGCGCGTGGCTCGACAGCCTCATCGGCACCACCCAGCGGGTGCTGGTCGAAAGCCCCGGCAAGGGCCACAGCGACGGCTTCGCGCCGGTCCGGATCGAGGGCGCCGAGCGCGGCGAGATCCGCGACGCGCGAATCACCGGCCGCGACGGCGACCATCTCGTGGGCTGCTGCGCATGAGTTGGCTCGACCGCCTGCGCGGCGGGTTCACCAAGACGGCGGCGCGGCTCGGCGAGAACCTCACCGGGCTGACCACCACCGCCGCGCTCGACACCGCCACCCTCGACGACATCGAGGAGGCGCTGATCGCCTCGGACCTCGGCCCGGAGGCGTCGCGCCGGATTCGTGAGGCGATCGCCACGCGCCGCTTCGAGCAATTGGACGAGCGCGGGCTCCGGACGATCCTCGCCGAGGAGATCGAGGCCATCCTCGCGCCGGTGGCGAAGCCGCTCGAGGTGTGGGGCTTCCCGCGGCCGCACGTGGTGCTGGTGATCGGCGTCAACGGCTCGGGCAAGACGACCACCATCGGCAAGCTCGGCCACTGGCTGCAGGAGCAGGACTATGGCGTCCTGCTGGCCGCCGGCGACACCTTCCGGGCGGCGGCGATCGAGCAGTTGCAGATCTGGGGGCAGCGGATCGGCGCCCCGGTGATCGCCGGCAAGGAGGGCGGCGACGCGGCGGGGATCGTGTTCGACGGGGTCCGCCAGGCGACCGAGACCGGCATCGACGTGCTGGTCGTCGACACCGCCGGGCGGCTCCAGAACAAGACCCATCTGATGGACGAATTGTCGAAGATCCGGCGGGTGCTCGGGCGGATCAACCCCGAGGCGCCACATGACGTGCTTCTGGTGCTCGACGCGACCACCGGCCAGAACGCGCTTGCGCAGGTCGAGGTGTTCCGAGACAGCGCGGGGGTGACGGGGCTGATCATGACCAAGCTGGACGGGACCGCGCGCGGCGGCATCCTGGTCGCCGCGGCCGAGAAGTTCGGGCTTCCGATCCACGCGATCGGGGTCGGCGAGGGCGTCGACGATTTGCGCCCGTTCGATCCGCGCGCCGTGGCCCGGGCCATCGCCGGACTGCCCCAATGAACAAGGCCACGATGAGCGACCCGCGCGAACCGAGCGGCGGCACCCGGCTGCTGATCGACCTCGGCCCGCTGCTGATTTTCTTCCTGACCAATTATCTGGCCCCGGTGCCCGACGTGCTGCGAATCTTCGTCGCGACGGGGGCGTTCATGGCGGCGATGATCGCCGCGATGATCTACTCGCAGCTTCGCTTTCGCCGGATCTCGCCGCTGCTGCTGTTTTCCGGATTCATGGTCATCGTGCTCGGCGGGCTGACCATCTGGCTTCGCAACGAGACCTTCATCAAGATCAAGCCGACGATCTATTATCTGCTGGTGTCGGGGCTGCTCGGGTTCGGCCTCGCGACCGGCCGGCCGTTGCTGAAAGCGGTGCTCGGGAGCACCTATCCGGGGCTCGACAGCGCGGGCTGGACCAAGCTGACCCGCAACTGGGCCCTGTTCTTCGCCGGCATGGCGATGCTCAACGAAGCCGTGTGGCGCAACAGCTCGACCGACTTCTGGGTCGGGTTCAAGCTGTGGGGCGCGATCCCCCTCACCTTCCTGTTCGCGGCCGCCAATGTGCCGATGCTGCTCCGCCACGGCCTGGCGCGCGACGAGGCCCAGCCGGCCGAGCCCGGGCCCGTAGAATGAGCGGGACGATCCTCAGCATTCGCGGGCTGCGCAAATCCTATGCCAGCGGCACCGAGGCCCTGAAATCGGTCGACCTCGACATCGAGCGCGGCGAGATCTTCGCCCTGCTCGGCCCCAACGGAGCCGGCAAGACGACCCTGATCAACATCGTCTGCGGCACCGTCACCCCGAGCGGCGGGACGGTGCTGGTCGACGGCAAGCACTGGCTTCGCAACTACCGCGAGGCGCGCACCCGGATCGGCCTCGTCCCGCAAGAGCTGACGATGGACGTGTTCGAGCCTTTGATCAGCACGGTGAGCTTCAGCCGCGAGCTGTTCGGGCGCGCCCCCGACCGCGCCAAGGTCGAGCGGATCCTCCGCGACCTGTCGCTGTGGGACAAGCGCAAGCAGATCCTCAAGGAACTGTCCGGCGGCATGAAGCGCCGCGTGATGATCGCCAAGGCGCTCGCCCACGAGCCCGACATCTTGTTCCTCGACGAGCCGACCGCCGGGGTCGACGTCGAACTCCGCCGCGACATGTGGGGGCTGGTCCGCCGGCTGCGCGAGGACGGCACGACGATCATCCTCACCACCCATTACATCGAGGAAGCCGAGGAGATGGCCGACCGGGTGGGCGTGATCAACAAGGGCGAGCTGATCCTGGTCGAGGAGAAGCACGCGCTGATGGAAAAGCTCGGGCGCAAGGTGCTCCACCTGCAGCTCGCCGAGCCGCTCGCGGCCGTCCCGCCGGAGCTTGCCGACTGGCAGCCGCAGCTCAGCGACGAGGGCAACACTCTGACCTACGAGTTCGACGCCCGGGCCGAGCGCACGGGAATCCCGTCGCTCCTGTCGGCGATGCGCGACGCCGGCATCGCCTTCAAGGACCTCGACACCAAGCAGTCGAGCCTCGAGGACATCTTCGTCGGCCTGATCCACGAGCAAAGGGACGAACACAGGAGCGCCGCCCAATGAACTGGCGCGGGATCTGGGCGATCTACAAGTTCGAGATGCACCGCTTCGGGCGCACCTTGTGGACCGGCCTCGCGGTGCCGGTGATCACCACCTCGCTCTATTTCATCGTCTGCGGGGCCGCGATCGGCAGCCGCATGAGCGAGATCGGCGGAATCGACTACGGAAGCTTCATCGTCCCGGGGCTGATGATGCTGTCGCTGTTTACCGAGAGCATCTTCAACGCCAGCTTCGGGATCCACATGCCGCGCTTCACCGGCACCATCTACGAAATCCTGTCGGCGCCCCTGTCGGCGTTCGAGACGGTGCTCGGCTATGTCGGGGCGGCGGCGACCAAGGCGATGACCGTCGCCCTGGTCATCCTCGCGACCGCGAACCTGTTCGTCGACGTCCGCATCGAGCACCCGCTGTTCATGCTCGGCTTCCTGCTGCTGGTCGCGGTGACC
>DASTZO010000113.1:0-2373 GCA_035764265.1 Sphingomicrobium sp. | reverse complement strand
CGGGCGGGATTCCGTTCGGGTCCTGCCGGCTGACCGCCGCGGCGAGGCCGGGGAACGGATTGGGCGATTCGACCGGGAAGTCGGAGCCGAACGCGAGCCGGGCGCCGGTCCGCGCGATGCTGTTCCACGCATAGGCGCCGGCCAGCCGCGGCGGGTCCAGCCTCGCCTCGGCCATCGTCCGGTCGCTGGTCTGGTGGACGGGCTGCATCGAGGCGATGATCCCGGCGCGGCCGATGCGCGGGATGTCGGCCGGGTCGACGACCTGGACATGCTCGATCCGCCAGCGCCGGTCGCCGGTATGGGTTTTCCGAAGCTCTTCGAAGGCGCCGATCACCTGCGCGTTGGCGGCGTCGCCGATCGCGTGGACCGCGACCTGGAATCCGGCCGCGGCCGCCTTGCCCGCCTGCTCGCGCAGCTGCGCGTCGGTCAGGAATTGCAGGCCGCGCGTGCCCGGCTTGTCGGCGTACGGGCTCTTGAGCCACGCGCCGCGCGAGCCCAAGGCCCCGTCGGCGTAGAGCTTGACCCCGACCATCCGCAGCCGGTCCCCGTGGAGCCACGGGGTCGGGCCCTTCGTCGGCGTCCGCTGCCCTGGCTCGAGCCCGTCGAAGTAGCTGATGATGCGCATCTTCAGCGCGCCGGTTTGCCCGAGCCGCCGCATCGTGTCCCAGCCGCTCGCCGAGGTTCCCATATCGGCAACAGCGGTGATGCCGTTGCTCAGCAGGAACGCTTGAGCGGACAGCAGCGCGCGGCTCATCATTTCCGAAGTGATCGGCGGCGCCCGGCGAGCAACCAGAAGGATCGCATTGTCGATCAGCAGGCCGGTGGGCGAGCCGTCCGGATGGCGATCGATCGTTCCGCCCTGCGGGTCGGGGGTGGCGGCGGTGATCCCGGCAGCTTTCAGTGCCGCCGAGTTTGCAACGGCGGCGTGACCGTCGACGCGAGCCAGCAGCACCGGCCGGTCCGCGACCACCGAGTCCAGGTCGGCCGCAGTCGGGAGACGCTTGCCGGCCCAAAGCTCCTGATTCCAGCCGCGGCCAAGAATCCAGTCGGCATCCGGGTTCGCCGCGGCGTAGGCTGCGGTCCGGCGCTTGAGCTCGGCGATCGAGCCGGTGCCGTTGAGATCCAGTTGCAGGAGCATGAGGCCCAGCCCCATGTCGCCGCCCGGAGCATCGATCACATGGCCATGCGCATCGATCAGTCCGGGAAGCAGGGCCCGGCCCCCGGCGTCGACCCGGGCATCGGCGCGGGGCCGCGGCTCGCCTTTGGCAAGCGTTCGAACGACCTTGCCGTCGTCGCCGATCAGCAGGGCGTCGAAGCGCTCCAGCCCGCCGTCGGCGCGGACCTGGATGCCGTTGGCGTTGTCGATCAGAGTGTCGGCGTTCGCGGGCGCGGCGAGCAGCGCGGCGATCAGCGCGGGAAGGACCTTCAGCATGGCCCGGCGGCATAGCATTGTTTGCCAGTGGGTGAAGCGCTAGGCCTCGCCACCGATGATGCAGCCGCCGACGATCGACGACATCCGCTCCGCGGCCCGGCGCATCGAGGGCGCGGTCATCCACACGCCGATGATGATCAGCCGGACCCTGTCCGAGATCATCGGCGCCGAGGTCTGGCTGAAGTTCGAGAACCTCCAGTTCACCGGCGCCTACAAGGAGCGGGGCGCGCTCAACAAATTGCTCCAGCTGACCGACGAGGAGCGCGCCCGCGGGGTGATCGCGGCGTCGGCCGGCAACCATGCGCAGGCGGTCGCCTACCACGGCCGGCGGCTCGGCATCCCGGTGACCATCGTCATGCCGGCGCCGACCCCGACCATCAAGGTCAGCCAGACGGCGGGGCACGGAGCGCGGGTGATCCTCGAGGGGGCGATGTTCGACGACGCCCACGCCAAGGCGTGCGAGCTCGCCGCTCAGGACGGCTATGTGTTCGTCCACCCGTTCGACGACCCGCAGGTGATCGCCGGGCAGGGCACGGTCGCGCTCGAGATGCTCGCGGCCGCGCCCGACCTCGACATGCTGGTGGTCCCGGTCGGCGGCGGCGGGCTGATGTCGGGAGTCGGGATCGCGGCGCGGGCCTTGAAGCCCGGCGTCGGCCTGATCGGGGTCGAGGCCGAGCTCTACCCGTCGATGAAATGCGCGATCGAGGGCTGCGAGCTGCCGCTCGGCGGCGACACGCTCGCGGAAGGGATCGCGGTCAAGCAGCCGGGCGAGCTGACGGCGCGGATCATCGGCGAGCAGGTCAATGACGTCGTCCTCGTCGCCGAGCGCGACATCGAGCGGGCGGTGGCGATGCTCGTCGGAATCGAGAAGACGGTCGTCGAGGGGGCGGGCGCGGCGGGGCTGGCGGCGAGGCTCGCCGACCCGGCGCGCTTCAAGGGGC
>DASTZO010000112.1:0-10784 GCA_035764265.1 Sphingomicrobium sp. | reverse complement strand
ATGCCGTTCATCGGAGTCCGGATTTCGTGGCTCATGTTGGCGAGGAAGGATGCGGTTGTCGCCTTCGCCGCCTCGGCGTCGCGGCGCGCCGTCTCCAGGTCGGTGACGTCGGAAATCACCCCGAACACCTGGGTCGTCTGGCCGTGCCGGTTGCATTCGCACACGCCGTACGACTTGACGTAGCGGACCGAACCGTCCGGTCGGCGGATGCGGCACGCGAATTCCCAGTCGACGCCCAGCTCAACGGCTTGCGACACGCACGTCCGCACCAGTGCCGAGTCATCGGGATGAACGACGGACAGGACCGTTTTCAGGTCGTGGGCGGTCCCGTCCGGCAGAGAGCAGATGCGAACGAACCCGTCGGAACATTGCACTTCCCGTCCGGGCACTTCCAGCTTCCAATAGCCGAGGTGCCCGGCCTTTTCGGCCTGCCGATAGTGGGATTCACTTTGCGCGATCGCGGATTCGCGCCGCTGGCGCTCGATGTCGCCGCGGTAGAGCACGACCGCGCAGCCGCCGAGCAGCACGAAGTTCATCAGCACGTTCGCGATCAGCGCGATCGCCA
Source organism: Sphingomicrobium sp. (assembly GCA_035764265.1). Lineage (GTDB taxonomy): Bacteria > Pseudomonadota > Alphaproteobacteria > Sphingomonadales > Sphingomonadaceae > Sphingomicrobium. The sequence goes on along the minus strand of DASTZO010000112.1, from coordinate 10,219 downwards.
CCGCTGCCTCGGTCCCGTAATAGCCGGCGCGTTCCCCCGACAGGCCGATCATGCTGACGACCAGCGGAACCAGCACGGCGAGCGGCAGCGCGATCCGGGCGAGCGAGCCCCCAGGGCCGCGGTCGCTGAAAATCCGCATCAGGCCGACATTGGGGTTGGTCGTGACGATGGCGGTCGACAATGTGAGAACGACCAGGGCGGTCGACAGCGCCATCGCGATATATTGGTGGACCTGGTAGAGTGCGACCTCGTCGAGGGCATATCCGAGCAGCGCCGCCGAGGCGGTGACCGCCGCCACCACGCAAAGAATCTGGGACAGCACGATGACCGGGCCGCGACGCGAACGGCTTGCCGCGAGGCCGAGGCCGATCATCGCCAGGGCGAAGGCCGTATTCGGCGCCATCCGGTTGGGAGGTGAGCCGGCCATTGCGCCGAGCTGGTCGGCGAACATCAGCTGGTCGATGCCGACCGGATAGCCGATCGCCAGCTGGGACAGCTTGGCGATGCCGATGAGCGCCGCCAATCCGCCGAGCCAGACAACCTTCGCCGAATGGGTTCGGGCGCGCAGAAGAACCCCGCCCGAAACCATCATGATGCCGACGGCCGTCATCGGATTCATCGCAATCGAGCCGGACAGGATTTTCGTCAGTGCGGGAGTGCCGGTGATCCATCCGAGCAGCACGCTCGCCGCGACCGCGGTCGCGGCGGTGACCGCAAACAGCTGGAAGGCGGTCAGGGCATCGGGATTTTCCCGCGGGCTTGCCGGCATGATCTCGACCCGGTCAGGACGAGGCAGACCGGACGGCGACCTCTTCCGCAATGCCGTCGCCCGGACTGCACCCGTCGCTCCTCCGCTCGAGGCCCCTGCGGCGATTGAACAAGGTCGTCGTCGCGCCCGGTCGCGTTTCGGTTGCAAGAAGCCTTTCGGCCCGGTTGACCAGCTCGGCCACGGCGAAGGGCTTGCGCAGATAATCGTCAGCGCCGGCTCGAATGGCAATTTCCTCATCGGCGCCGCTTCGCCGGCCGGTCAGCATCAGCACCCGGGTATCGAAGCCGGTCGCCGACGCACGGATTGTCCGCAGCACCTCGATCCCGCCCATCTTCGGCATCGCGCAGTCGAGGACCACCAGCGCCGGGTGCCTGGTGGCGACGATGTCGGCGACGTGGACCCCGTCGTCGAGCGTTTCGACGATGTGGCCGCGTGGGCGCAGCGCCTCGGCGACCATTTCGACGATCAGCTCGTCGTCGTCGGCAATCAAGATCAGGGCCATCAATCGTCTCCCTCGAGCAATGCGAGCAAGTAGGAAAGAAGTCAGGCCCGATAAATATTAATAGTGCATGCAAAGTAAATTAATACAAAGCATTATGGATCAATCATTGATCCAGTATGGGTAGTATTTGGCACCCCAAGAAAACAGGCTAGTCTCATCTATCTGCAGAAAGACTGCCCTTTTACAGAACATCGTCTTCGCAAGGGCAAGGGGGCGAGCCTCGCTTACATCCGAAGCGGATGAGTAGCCCTGATCCCTCACATGGGATTTCTTCCCAGCCCTGACGCCGATGCGCCGCGGCGTTGCGGCCGCGGCGCCGGGCGCGCACGCATGCTAGGGACAGGGCGCGCGGCTTCAGTCGATCAGCGGGTATCGCGGGTCGTGTCGACGCGCACGTCGTCGTCGCGGCGCTTCACCCCCAGCAGTCCGGCCAGCCCGAGCAGCCCGAGCAGGCCCCAGGGAAACGTCCGGTCGTCGCCGTCGTCATCGTCGACCGCGTTCGGCATCGGCTCGGCCGCCAGCGGGTCGGCGGCGGTGGTCGTCGTCGCCATCGGGTCGTTGGCCAGCGGATCGGTCGCCGTCACGTCGGTCGCGTTGGCCGCCAGCGGGTCGGTCGCCGTCATGTTCGCCGCCGGATCGACGGCATCGACGGTATTGGCGGTATTTTCCTGGGCAAGGACGGCGGGGCTCATCGCGAGCAAGGCTGCGGCCGCGGACACCCGGGCAATGGAAAGCTTCGACATTGCTTCCTCCTGTTGACGGCTCTGGTGATGCCGCAGCCGGCCAACGGACCAAAGCCGTTCCCCGTTCCCGACCCGGCGCCGATTGGGCGCCGATTGGCAAAATTCGACGATCGGGCCATAGTTCGCGCCGTTCGAAAAGTCATCGGCGGGGGCGCTGGGATGGAGAATGCGAGAAACCTGTTCAAGCTGATCTACAAGGTCGGCATGATCCTCGTCACGGTGATGCTCGCCGGCGGCGCCGTGCTTGCCTACGTCAGCGCGACTCCCGGCAACGGGCTGCTCCTGATCAGCGGGATTCTCGCCGTGCTGGCGTTGATCGCCGGGCTGTCGATCAGCAAGCTCGACGATCGCGACCGGCAGGCCGAAACCTACCGCCAGATCGGCCAGGATTTCCGCAACCTGGTCAAGGTTTCCACCCACCGCGTCTATTCCGAGCCCGAAGTTCATCGAGTCGACATGGCGGCGCTCGAGGAGGCCCGCCGGCTGGATCGGGAGGGCGCGTCGATCGACTCGATTTGCCGGCTGATCGACCCCGGCCATGACTCGAACGACCCTGGCCACCAGCAGGCGTTCCGGAAAATGGTCCGGGCAATGCTCGACGGTTGATCGGAAAGCCCCGCGAGTTCGGGTGACCGCCCGGACTTCCTGCGCTAGGACGCGCAGCCGATGTCCATCTACGCCCAATATTCCACACTCCTTGACGGGGTGCTCGACGAGCTTGTCGCCGACGGCGCCCTGCCGGCCGGGCTCGAGCGGCGCGGGGTCGCGGTCGAGCCGCCGCGGGACCCGGCGCACGGCGACCTTGCGACCAATGCGGCGATGGTGCTGGCCAAGGCGGCCGGCACCAACCCGCGCGCGCTCGCCCAGCTGATCGCGCCCAGGCTCGAGGCGCTTCCGCCGGTGACGTCGGTCGAGGTCGCCGGGCCCGGGTTCATCAATTTGAAGCTGGCGCCCGACGCGTGGCGCGACGAGCTCAGGACGATCCTGATCGAGGGCGAGTCCTACGGCGCCTCGACGATCGGCGCGAACGAGCGGGTCAACGTCGAATATGTGTCGGCCAACCCGACCGGGCCGCTGCACATGGGCCATTGCCGCGGCGCGGTGATCGCGGACAGCCTCGCGCGGCTGCTCGAGGCGGCCGGCTTCCGGGTGACCAAGGAATATTATGTCAACGACGCCGGGGCGCAGGTCGATGCGCTCGCCCGCTCGGTGCACCTGCGCTACCGCGAGGCGCTCGGGCAAGACATCGGCGCAATCCCCGAAGGCCTCTACCCGGGCGATTATCTGGCGCCGGTCGGCAGCGCCCTCGCGGCGGATTTTGGGGACCGCTATGCCGGCGCGCCGGAAAGCGAGTGGCTCGACCTGTTCCGGACCCGCGCGGTCGCGGCAATGCTCGAGCTCATTCGCCACGACCTCGCGCTGCTCGGCGTCCACCACGACAAGTTCGCGTCCGAGGCCGAGCTCCAGGCCTCCGGCGCGGTCGATCGAGCGCTCGAGGTGCTGCGCTCCAAGGGCCTGGTCTACCTGGGCACGCTCGAGCGGCCCAAGAGCCTTGCTCCGGACGACGAATGGGAGCCCGTCGAGCTGACCCTGTTCCGCTCGACCCAATTCGGCGACGACCAGGACCGGCCATTGAAGAAAGCCGACGGAAGCTGGACCTATTTCGGCTCCGACGCCGCCTATCATTTGCTCAAGGCTGAAAGCGCCGACCATCTGGTCAACATCTGGGGCGCCGACCACGCCGGCACCGTCAAGCGCGTCCAGGCGGCGGTCCGGGCGCTGACCGACGGCCGCGTCGATCTCGACGTCAAGCTGGTCCAGATGGTGCGGCTGTTCCGCGCCGGCGAGCCGGTCAAGATGTCGAAGCGCGCCGGCGATTTCGTCACTTTGGCCGAGGTCGTTCGCGAGGTCGGCAAGGACGTCGTCCGGTTCATGATGCTGACCCGCCGCGCCGACGCACCGCTCGACTTCGACTTCGCCAAGGTGGTCGAGGCGTCGAAGGACAATCCGGTGTTCTACGTCCAATATGCGCACGCGCGGATTAGTTCGCTGAAGCGCAAGGCCGCGGACGCGGGCATCGACCTGGCCGCGGCGGCGGACCTCGGCCTGCTCGACGAGGAGGAGCTGGCGCTGGTCAAGCAGGCGGCGCAATATTCGCGCGTGGTCGAGGCCGCCGCGCTGGCCCACGAGCCGCACCGGATCGCCTTTTTCCTCTACGAGCTGGCGGCCCAGTTCCACGCTCTGTGGAACCGCGGCAACGACGATCCGGGACGGCGTTTCCTGATCGAGGACCGAAAAGATGTTTCGCGGGCGCGGCTGGAATTGGCGCTCGGCATCGGGCAAATCATCAAGAGCGGCCTCGCGCTCATGGGAGTCGAGGCGGCGGAGGAGATGCGCTGATGGCCGACGGCCGCGCGGCCCACGACCCGGACCGGCTGCCTTGGCTCGCCGACACCCGGAGGCCACGCCGCTCGAGCGACTCGACGCTGTTGCTGGCCTGGGCCGCTGCCGCCACCCTGCTGGTCGCCGGGGTTTCCTACTGGATGGGCATGAAAAGCGTCACCGAGCCGGATGCCTTCGACTTTGCCGCGCCCTCGCCGCCGGCGGCGACGGTGCGGCTGCCCGAGCCGACCGCCGTGCCGCCGCGTGTGCAGGAGGTGCTGCCGGCGCCGGTCCCCGACGTCGAGCCGGTCGCCGAGCCCGAGCCGGTCGCCATCCCCAAGCCCGAACCGGTGCGCGAGGCCCGGGCCGAGGCGGGGCGCAAGGCGGCCAGGGCGAAGGCCGAATCGGCGCCAAAGGCTCGCGCCCGATCGGCGGTGTCGAAGAAAAAGGCGGCCAGGCGCCCGGCGCGGCTTCAGGCGTGGCCGGCGGACGTGTCGGCCTGGGCGCACGGGCGGGTGGTGCGGGTCGGCACCTTCTACACCCGCAAGCAGGCGAAGCAGGGCTGGTCGCGGATCGTGCGGGTCTATCCCGGCATGCGGCGGCTGCGCGCGGTGGTCGTGCCGAGCCCGTCGCTGCGCAACGGCCGGACGTTTTACCGGCTCCAGTTCGGGACCACGTCGCAGGCGCATTCCGCCGTCCTGTGCCAGCGCATGCGGATCGTCGGGCAGAGTTGCGTGGTGGTCGGCTTGCCGGCGGGCCCATCCGCGGCGCAGGCAAGGGGAGGGGTTCGGCGATGAGCGACAGCCGTTCGGGCTATGAGGACAGCCAGCTGCCGTGGCTGGAAGCGGTCGACGACGAGGACGGGCCGCGCGGGGTCTCGGCGAAGAAGATGCTCGCCGCCTTGCTGGTGGTGCTGGTCGCCGCCGCGATCGTCGCCGGCACCTTCTTCTGGCTCGGCCGCCAGGACCCGGTCGGGATCGGCGCCCCGGAGCTGATCCGCGCCGAGCCCGGGCCCTACAAGGTCAAGCCCGACGACCCCGGCGGGCTCGACGTCGCCGGCGAGAGCGGCACCGCGTTCGAGACCAGCGCCGGCCAGGACAGCGACGCCCAGCTCGATCTCAACGCGATTGCCGAGCAGCCGGTGGAGCGCCCGCCGAGGGACGAGCCGAAGCGGATCCCGCCGGGCGAGACCAAGGAGCCGGTCGAGGACCAGCCCCGGCAGCCCGCAACCACGCCGCCCGAGCGGCCGAGCGGCGGTTCGGGCAGCGTGATCCAGCTCGGCGCCTACCGGAACGCCGCGCAGGCCGAGCGCGCGTGGACGGCGCTGTCGAACCGCTTCCCGACCATCTCGGGGATGACCAAGCTGGTGGTGCCCTATTCGGGCGGCTTCCGGCTGCGCGCGGGGGCGGCCTCGCCGGCCGAAGCCCGGCAGGCGTGCCAGGCGCTTCGGGTCGCCGGCGAAAGCTGCTTCGTGGCCAATTGATGCAGGCGGCGATCTACGGGCTCGCGGGACCGGAGCTGACTGCGGACGAGCGTGCGTTCTTCCGCGACGCCGACGCCGCCGGCTACATCGTCTTCAAGCGCAATTGCATCGACCAGGCGCAGCTGCTTGGGCTGACCGACGCGCTGCGCGACCTGTCCGGCCGCCCGGACGTGCCGATCCTGATCGACCAGGAGGGCGGGCGGGTGGCCCGCATGCGGCCGCCGCACTGGCCGTCGTTTCCCGCCGGCGATGCGTTCGCCCGGCTGTACGAGGCGGCGCCGTCGTCGGCGATCGAGGCGGCGCGCTCGAACGCCCGGGCGATCGCGCTGACGCTCCGCTCGTGCGGAATCAACGTCAACTGCCTGCCGCTGCTCGACGTCCGCCGCGAGGGCGCGCACGATATCATCGGCGACCGGGCGCTGGGCTCGGACCCGATGCAGGTCGCCGCGCTCGGCCGGGCGGTGCTGGACGGAATGGCGTCGGCCGGAGTGGTCGGGGTGGTCAAGCACATGCCGGGCCACGGCCGGGCGCTGGTCGACAGCCACAAGGACCTGCCCGTCGTCACCGCGACCGCCGAGGAGCTGGAAAGCGACCTCGAGCCGTTCGAGCGGCTGCGCGCGGCGCCGATGGGCATGACCGCGCACGTCGTCTACACCGCCTGGGACCCGGATTTGCCGGCGAGCCTGTCGCCGACGGTGATCGGCGACATCATCCGCGGCCGGATCGGCTTCGAGGGCTGGCTGATGAGCGACGACCTCGGGATGGAGGCGCTGTCCGGCGAGTTCGGGGCCCGCGCGGCGGGCGTCGTCGCGGCCGGGTGCGACGTCGCTCTGCATTGCTCGGGCGACATGGCCGAGATGGTCGCGGTCGCCGGCGCGGTGCCGGCGATGAGCGCCGAAGGCGAGGCTCGGCTGGCGCGGGCGATGGCGACCGTGCTGGTCGAGGATGATGGCGCCGACTTCGCCGAAGCGGTGGCCAAAAGGGACGCGCTGCTGGCGCTGGTTTGAGCGAGGCGATAGGCTCGCGCGATGGAAGCCGAGATTTTCGAGCTGGCGGTTCGCGACGAGGACGAGCTGACGCTCAGCATCGACGGGTGGGAAGGGCCGCTCGACCTGCTCCTGACCCTGGCGCGCGCGCAGAAGGTCGACCTCGCCGCGATCTCGATCCTCGAGCTGGTCGAGCAATATCTCGCCTACATCTCCGAAGCGCGGGCGCTGAAGCTCGAGATCGCCGCCGATTACCTCGTGATGGCCGCGTGGCTCGCCTACCTCAAATCCTGCCTGCTGCTGCCCAGGGACCCCGAGGCCGAGCCGAGCGCCGACGAGATCGCGCTTCGGCTGCAGCTGCGGCTGCAGCGCCTCGACGCGATGCGCGAGGCCGGGGCGCGGCTGATGGGCCGCGACCGGATCGGCCGCGACGTGTTCGTCCGCGGCGCCCCCGAGGGGCTGAGGCTGGTGCGCAAGTCGGCGTGGCAGGCGCGTGCCTTCGACCTGTTCGCGGCTTACGGCACGGTCAAGGCGCGCTCGATGCCACCGCTGCACGTCGTCCATCCGCGATCGGTGATGACGCTGGAGGAAGCGCTCGAGCGGGTCGGGCGGATGATCGGCGCCAAGCTCGACTGGACCCTGCTCGAGGCGTTCCTGCCGCCGACCCAGGACCCGCAGTTCCGCCGCTCGGCGCTGGCCTCGAGCTTCCTTGCCGCGCTGGAGCTCGCGCGCCGCGGGCGGATCGACATCGCCCAGGACAATGCGTTCGGGCCGCTGATGGTGAAGACCGCCTGATGGACCAGGGCTGATGGATGAGTTCGAACGGGCGGTCGAAGCGGCGCTGTTCGCGTCCGCCAACCCGCTCAGCCCCGACGAAATCGGCGAATATGCCGGCCAGGGCGACGTCGCCGCGGCGCTCGCCCGGCTCGCCGAGCATTACGCCGGGCGCGGGATCGAGCTGGTCGAGCGGGGCGGCCGCTGGCATTTCCAGACCGCGCCCGACCTCGCGCATTTGCTCCGCCGGACCCGCGAGGAGCCGCGGCGGCTGTCGCGCGCGGCGACCGAAACGCTGGCGATCATCGCCTATCACGAGCCGGTCAGCCGGGCCGAGATCGAGGCGATCCGCGGAGTCCAGATCTCCAAGGGCACGCTCGACGTGCTGATGGACGCCGGCTGGGTGCGGCCCGCCGGCCGCCGCGAGGGTCCGGGCCGGCCCTTGCTCTACGCGACCACCGCCGAGTTCCTGTCGCATTTCGGCCTGGGCTCGAGGCGCGACCTGCCGGGGATCGACGACCTCAAGGCCGCCGGCCTGCTCGACCCGATCGACGAAGGGTCGTTTCAACTGCAACTGGAAAGCGAAGGCGAGGAAGACTAAGAGGTCGCCGGGCCTTTTCGGAGTGAGCATATGGGCAGTTTCAGCCTGATCCACTGGATCATCCTCGGCGTCGTCATCCTGCTGCTGTTCGGCGGCAACCGCTTCTCGGCGATGATGAGCGACGTCGCCAAGGGCCTGAAGAACTTCAAGCAGGGGTTGTCGGAGGACGACAAGCCGGCCGAGCGTGCCCAGGACCAGCGCGGCGAGCCGCGCTCGCTTCCGCCGCAGGCCAACCGCGAGCCGATCGACGTCACCCCGACGCGCACGCCCGACCCGGTGCCGCCCTCGCCGCCGGCCCCGACCGCCACGCCGGCGGCGCCCCCGCCCCCGGCCAGCGACGAGCCGAACCGCGAATAGCCCCGGACCCGGGACGGCCGGCTGATGTTCGGCGTCGATTCCATCGAACTGATCATCGTCGCGATCGCGGCGCTCTTGTTCATCGGCCCCAAGGAGCTGCCGGCGGCGATGCGCACCGTCGGCCGCTGGATCGGCAAGATGCGGGGCATGGCTCGCCACTTCAACGCCGGCATCGAATCGGTCATCCGCGAGGCCGAGCTCGAGGAGATGGACCGCAAGTGGCGCGAGGAGAATGAGCGCATCATGCGCGAGCACCCGATCGTCGAGCTGGGTTCGGCTGCGGAAGCCCAGGCCTATCTCGAACGGCCCGAAGAGCCGTTGCTGCCGCTCGAGGCGCCGCCGGCGCCCGACGACGACCCGACCCCGCCGGCCGAGCGGCCGCTGCCGTGAAGGACATCGACGACAGCAAGGCGCCGTTGCTCGACCACCTCGTCGAGCTGCGCCGGCGGCTGTTGTGGTCGGTCGCGGTGCTCGCCGTTCTGTTCTTCGCGAGCCTCTATTTCGCGACGGACATCTTCGCCTTCCTGGTCCAGCCGCTGCTCGCCGCCGGCGAGGGCCGGATCATCTTCACCGACGTGTTCGAGGCCTTTTTCGTCGAGGTGAAGGTCGCCCTGTTCACCGCGCTGATGCTCGGCTTCCCGTTCTTCGCCATCCAGTTGTGGAAGTTCGTCGCCCCGGGCCTCTACGCGAAGGAGAAGATGGCGCTGCTGCCGTTCCTGCTGCTGACTCCGGTGTTCTTCATCGGCGGAGCGGCCTTCGCTTATTATCTGGCGATGCCCTGGGCGCTGCACTTCCTGCTGGGATACCAAGGGGACGTCGGCGGGGTCGAGCGCGACGCTCTGCCCGGAATCGGCAATTATCTGAGCTTCTGCACCCGCTTCCTGTTCGGCTTCGGGGTCGCGTTCCTGTTGCCGATCCTGCTGATGATCCTCGAGCGCGCCGGGCTGGTCACCCGCGAGCAGCTGGCCAAGTCGCGCCGCTATGCGATCGTCGGCGCGGTGGCGATCGCCGCGGTGCTCACCCCGCCCGACGCGGTGTCGCAGCTGATGCTCGCGGTGCCGCTCTACGCGCTGTACGAATTCGCGATCCTCGCCATCCGGATCACCCACTGGCGCCGGAGCCGGCGCGAGGCGCGGTCAGCCTCGAAGGTTGAAGGGCCCCGGACAAATGAGGGCCCGGAAGCGCCACCGGGGGGGGGGAGGGTTGGCGGTTCCGGGTCCATTTAGTCGGATAGCGAGAGCGGGGGGGCAAAAGGTCACTATCCGAACTGTAAAACGCCCACTTTTCCGAACTGGTTCCACGGGGTGCACAAAAATTTTCGCAACGAATGTCGTTGCTTAGCCGAACCAAATTAGCGGTCGTGGAAAACCGGCAAGGTGACCGTGTAGCGGCCAAGTTTCCGCTCCAGTGGCGAGCGTAGCTGGCGCGCCAGGCCGTCGAGAATCCGCTCGAACTGAACCCTCGCAATGTCGTCCGCGTCGCCGTTGGGCAGCAGCACCGACGCACCGATCGCCAGTGTCGCGGTCAGTTCGCTCGACCGGCAGAGCGAGACTTCGATCGGGCTGGTCGGCGCGCGGAGCATGGCGAACTCGACGATCTCGGTCACGAGGAATGCCGCCGCC
>DASTZO010000111.1:0-10989 GCA_035764265.1 Sphingomicrobium sp. | reverse complement strand
ACCGCGCTGGCCGGCGCCCTGCTCGGTTTCGAGACGCGCATCTACATGGGCGCGCACGACGCCGGGCGGCAGCGCCTCAACGTCTTTCGAATGGAGCTGATGGGCGCCGAGGTGGTGGCGGTGGACAGCGGCGGCCGCGGCCTGAAGGATGCGATCAACGAGGCGCTGCGCGACTGGTCGGCGAGCTTTCCGGACACTCATTATCTGCTCGGCACGGCCGCTGGACCGCACCCCTTCCCGCTGCTGGTGCGGGAGTTCCAGCGAATCATCGGCCGCGAGGCGCGCGCCCAGATTCTCGAGCGGGCCGGGCGCCTGCCCGACGCGGTGATCGCCTGCGTCGGCGGCGGCTCGAACGCGATCGGCCTGTTCGCCGATTTTCTCGGCGACGACGTGCGGCTGATCGGCGTCGAGGCGGCGGGGCGGGGGCTAGACGGCGGCGCGCACGGAGCGACCCTGCTGCGCGGGCGGCCCGGCATCCTGCATGGCGCCGAGACCTATGTGCTCCAGGACGAGGACGGGCAGATCGCCGACAGCTGGTCGGTCTCCGCCGGCCTCGATTATCCCGCAGTCGGCCCCGAGCACGCGCATCTCAAGGACAGCGGGCGAGCCGAATATGTCGGCGCAACCGATGCAGAAGCGCTCGCCGCGTTCCAGTCGCTGGCCGAGAACGAGGGCATCCTGTGCGCGTTCGAATCGGCGCATGCGCTTGCTCACGCGCTCAAGCTTGCGGAACGAGAGCCCGAAGCGCTCCTGCTGGTCGGCCTGTCCGGGCGCGGCGACAAGGACGTGGCCCAGGCCGCGCAACTCCTCGGGCCCTCGCAATGAGCCGCTACGCCAGCATGTTCGACCGGCTCGGGCAGCGCGGAGAGGGCGCCTTCGGGGGCTTCCTCATGCTCGGCGACCCGGATCTCGGGACCAGCGCCAGGCTGCTCGAGGCGCTGGTCGCGGGCGGCGCCGACATGGTCGAGGTCGCAATCCCCTTTTCGGATCCCGTCGCCGACGGGCCAGTCATCCAGGCGGCGGCCGGGCGGGCGCTCGACGCCGGGGTGCGAACCGCCGATTGCTTCGCTCTGATCGCCGGCCTGCGGGCGCGCCACCCCGAAGTTCCGGTCGGGATCCTGACCTACGCCAATTTGGTGATGGCGCGCGGGCGCGACGACTTCCTCCGCCGTGCCTCGGAGGCGGGCGCCGACAGCTTGCTGGTCGCCGATTTGCCGGCCCGGGAAGCGGAGCCCTGGACGGACGAGATGCGGGCCCACGGCCTCGACCCGGTTCTGATCGCGGCGTCCAACACGCCGCCCGATACGCTGCGCAAGATCGCTCGGCTGGGCCGGGGCTATGCCTATTGCGTGACCCGCGCCGGAATCACCGGGACTCATGCCAGGGCGCGGTTCGACGCTCGCCTGCTCGCCGAGCTTCGCGATGCCGGTGCTCCGCCGCCGGTGTTCGGCTTCGGGATTGCGACGCCCGGCGATGTCGCGGCGGCGATGGCGGCCGGAGCGGCGGGCGTCATCAGCGGATCGGCCATCGTCGCGTTGATCGCCGACGGCGGCGAACCCGCACCGGCCATCGAACGACTGACCGCCCGGCTCAAGGCGGCGACTCGCGCCGACCCGGCCGATTGACCGATCGGGGCGGACGCCGGCCAACCCGCCGGCCCAAGGCTCTGTCGATTGCCTTGCCGACGGGCCGTCTTCGGTGCCGGGCGAGGGCGCCCGATCGGCGCTCGCGCCGCGCCGCCCAGCCGTTCAGCACACCGAAAGCTTGCCGACCGCAGGGGCGCTCGTTACGGGGCTGAACGCTCGGGTGTTCGGAGCAAACAGGAGGCTCTTCAAGCACATATGCCGATCAAGTCGGTCCTGGCGCCGATCCTCGACACCGTCCTGGATGCGGTCGTGGTCATGGACCGCGATGGGGTGATCCGCGCCTGGAACCAATATGCCCAGGCCACCTTCGGCTGGTCGGCGAGCGAAGCGATCGGGCAGAATCTCGGCGACCTGATCGTCCCTCCGTCGCTGCGCGAGGCGCACCAGCGCGGCCTGCGCCGGTTCAATTCCGAGGGCATCGCCAAGGTGCTCGACAAGAGGCTCGAGCTGAGCGGGCTGCGCCGCGACGGCAGCGAGGTCCCGGTCGAGCTGTCGATCACCTTGGTCAGCCGCGACGGCCGCGACATGTTCGTCGGTTTCCTGCGCGACATTTCCGAGCGCAAGCGCGCCGAGCGGCAGCTGGAGTTCCAGGTGCGCGAAAGCCGCCTGATGCTCGAGCTCAGCGACCTTGCCAGCCGCGACAAGAGCTTCGAGGAAGCGCTGGTCGCAATCCTTGACGGCATCTGCGAGCTCGCCGATTGGCCGGTCGGCCATGCGTTCCTGGTCGGAGAGGACCAGCGCACCCTCAAGGAGGGGTCCTGGAGCAGCAAGGCGAAGAAGACGGCGCCGGCGCTGGTCAAGGCAACGGCGGCGATCCACTTCGAGCCGGGCGTCGGCTTGCCGGGACGAGTGCTCGAAAGCGGCAAGCCGCTGTGGATCTCGAGCGTCAACGCGGACGACAATTTCATGCGCGCCGGGCTCGGTTTCGAATCGGCGTTCGGATTCCCGGTGCACAGCGGCGGCCGCTGCATCGCGGTGCTCGAATTCTTCTCCCGCGACTCCCGCCAACCCGAGGAGCATCTGCTGCTGTCCGCCCGGGCGATCGGCGCCCAGGTCGGCCGGGTCCACGAGCGCATCCGGAGCGAGGAGCTGCGCGCGCTCCTGCTCGCCGAGCTCAACCACCGCGCCAAGAATATCCTCGCCGTGGTGCGCGGCATGGCCCACCTCAGCTTCGGCAGCGCCAGCGACGTCGCCGAGGCCCAGAAGGCGTTCGACCGCCGCCTCGACTCGATCGCCAAGGCGAACGACATCCTCCACGCCCAGAGCGGCAGCTCGGCCTTGCTGAGCGACATCATCCGCGAGGCGCTGGCGGGCTGCGGGGTCGGCGAGGACCGGGCATCGCTGAGCGGGCCCGACCTGTGCATCGATTCCTCGACCTCGATCATGGTGTCTCTGGCGGTCCACGAGCTGAGCACCAATGCGTTCAAGTACGGCGCGCTGTCGGTACGGGGCGGGAGCATCGCGATCGCCTGGAGGGCGAACCCGGAGAACGACGCCCGCTTCGACTTCGAATGGACCGAGGCCGGCGGGCCGCCCGTCGAGGCGCCCAAGCGCAAGGGCTTCGGAATGCGGATCCTGGAGCGCGGGATCCAGCTTGAAACCGGCGGCCGCCCGCAAGTGAGCTATGACCCGTCGGGCTTCCGCTACCGATTGACCGGGGCCCGCCACAGCGGCGTTCCAGGCGACCGCGCGAAGGCTGCCTGATCGACCGCGCAAGCCCGGCTGCGGACGCCGCTTGTTTCCCCACATCGACGCGCACGGAACGACTCCCCGCCGTAGCGATTGAGTCGGCTGCTGGTGAACGGAGGCAAGCGAGATGGCGGCGCGACCGATATGGCGAGGGCAGATCCGCCTGGCGCTGGTGTCGATCCCGGTGGAGATCTACCCGGCGACCCGAAGCGGCGCGACGGTCCAGTTCCACCAGGTGCACGAGCCGTCGGGCAAGCGCATCAAATACGAAAAGGTGGTGCCCGGAATCGGCCCGGTCGACCGCGACGAGATCATGAAGGGCTATGAGGTCTCCAAGGGCCATTATGTGCTGCTCGATCCCGAGGAGATCGAGAGCGTCAAGCTCGAGAGCCGCAAGACCGTCGACCTGGTCCAGTTCGTCGACCTGGGCGACATCGACCCGATGTATTTCGACAAGCCCTATTACGTCGTCCCCACCGACGACCTTGCCGAGGAAGCGTTCGTCGTCCTTCGCGACGCGCTTCGCGAGGCGCGCAAGGTCGGCATCGGCCAGCTGGCGATGCGCGGCCAGGAATATGTCGTCGCCCTGAAACCGTGCGGGCGCGGCATGCTACTCGAAACGCTGCGCTACGCCGACGAGGTCAACCGCGCGGCGAGCTTCTTCCGCGAGATCGGCGACCACAAGCCCGACCCCGACCTGCTCGATCTCGCCGCGACCCTGATCGAGAAGAAGACCGGGGACTTCGACCCCAAGGAGTTCCACAACCGCTACGTCGATGCGCTCAAGAATCTGATCAAGGAGAAGCAGCGCAAGAAAGGCGAGAAGGTCATCCAGGACCCGGACGCCGACGCTCCGCCGTCGCGCGGCTCCAACGTCATCGACCTGATGGCCGCGCTCAAGAAGAGCCTCGGCGAAACCGGCGGCGCGACCGGCGACAGGCGCGGCCCGGCCAGGAAGCCCGCGGCCCGCAAGGCGCCGGCGCGGAAGGCCGCCGCACCGGCCAGGAAGACCGCAGCGCGCAAGCGGGCGTAGGCGATGGCGAGGCGCGCCGCACTCGACATCGAGACCTACAACCGCAAGCGCGACTTCTCGAAGACCGCCGAGCCGAAGGGGCGCAAGCTCAAGGGCAAGGGCGACTCGTTCGTCGTCCAGAAGCACGACGCGTCGCGGCTGCACTGGGATTTCCGCCTGGAGCTCGACGGAGTGCTGAAAAGCTGGGCGGTGCCCAAGGGCCCGAGCCTCGATCCCGCCGAGAAGCGCCTGGCGATGCGGACCGAGGACCACCCGCTCGACTACGGCGGCTTCGAAGGGACGATCCCGGCCGGCGAATATGGCGGCGGCACGGTGATGCTTTGGGACCGCGGCCGCTGGGTCCCCGAGCCCGGCAAGGATCCCAAGAAAACGATCGAGGATGGCCACCTCCATTTCACCCTCGAGGGCGAGCGGATGAAGGGCGAGTGGGTGATGTTCCGCCTGAAGCCGCGCCCCGGCGAGAAAGCCGAGCCGTGGATGCTCAAGAAGGTCACCGACGAATTTGCCGACGAGGAGGCCGGCGACGCCCTGGTCGACGAATGCGTGACCAGCGTCACCACCGGCCGGACGATGGCCGAGATCGCCTCGGGCGGCGACGTCTGGCGCTCCAAGCGCGGCGGGCGGAAGGGCGGCCGGGCGAAGAAGAAATCGGGGCAGGGGCCGCCGCCGTTCCGCGAGCCGCAGCTGGCGACCCTGGTCGATTCGGTGCCGGCCGGGTCGGACTGGATCCACGAGTACAAGTATGACGGCTACCGGCTGCTAATCGCGACCGGCGACGGTGCCGCGACCGCCTGGACGCGCAAGGGCAAGGACTGGAGCGACAAGTTCCGGGCGCTGGTCCGCGCCGCGGCCAAGCTTCCGCCCGGCTGCCTGATCGACGGCGAGGCGGTGGCGCTCAACGACCAGGGCAAGCCCGACTTCCAGCTGCTCCAGTCGACCCTGAAGGAGCACAAGGGCGCCAACCTCGCTTTCTACGCCTTCGACCTGCTGGTCGACCGCGGCGACGACATCGTCAAATTGCCCAATCTCGAGCGCAAGGAACGGCTGGCGGCGCTGCTGAAGGGGGTCGGCCCGCCAATCATCTATGGCGACCATGTCGTCGCCAAGGGCGAGGCCCTGTTCAACGCCATCTGCGCCGAGGGCGGCGAGGGGATCATCTCGAAGAAGGCGAGCGCGCCCTACCGCGGGACGCGCACCCGCTGCTGGCTCAAGGTCAAGTGCATCCAGCGCCAGGAGTTCGTCGTCGTCGGCTGGTCGGAAAGCGACAAGCGCCGCGGCTTCCGCTCGCTCCTGCTCGGCGTCCGCGACGGCCGCAAGCTGACCTACGCGGGCAAGGTCGGAACCGGCTTCAACACCCGGATGATCGACGATCTGATGGAGAAGATGATTCCGCTCGAGGTCGACAAGGCGCCGCTCGAGGTGCCGCGCGCCGACCGCAAGGCGGCCCATTGGATCGAGCCGAAACTGGTCGCCGAGATCGCCTACACCGAGTTCACCAGCGACGGCATCCTGCGCCACCCGAGCTTCATCGCGCTCCGCGAGGACAAGCCGGCGGCCGAGGTGGTTCGCGAGGTCCCGCAAAAGCTCGCCAAGTCGGAAAAGAAGAAGGGCAAGCGCCCGGCCGCCGAGGATTTCGGAATCGCGATCAGCAACCCCGACCGGGTGATCTATCCCGAAGGCAGGCTAACCAAGAAGGACCTCGCCGATTATTACGCGCAGATCGAGGCGCTGATCATGGTCGACGCAGGCCGGCGCCCGATGACCCTGATCCGCTGCCCGCAGGGGCGCGGCAAGCATTGCTTCTTCC
Organism: Sphingomicrobium sp.; assembly: GCA_035764265.1. Lineage (GTDB taxonomy): Bacteria > Pseudomonadota > Alphaproteobacteria > Sphingomonadales > Sphingomonadaceae > Sphingomicrobium. The sequence continues at coordinate 4,814 of DASTZO010000111.1, read as the reverse complement.
AGAAGCACGACACCGGCTCGATGGGCGAGCACGTCAAGCATGTCCCGATCAAGGAGAAAAAGGGCGAAACTCAAGATTATCTCTATTTCGACGACGTCCGCGGCCTGCTCGCCTGCGTCCAGATGGGGACTATCGAGTTCCACGGCTGGGGCAGCCGGGTCGACAAGGTCGAGCATCCCGACCGGCTGGTGTTCGACCTCGATCCCGACGTCGGGCTCGATTTCGCCGCGGTCCGGAGCGCCGCGGTGCGGCTGCGCGAATTGCTCCTCGACCTTGGGCTGACCAGCTTCCCGCTGCTGACCGGCGGCAAGGGCATGCACGTCGTCGTCCCGCTCGACGCCAAGGCCGACTGGGCGGCGGTCAAGTCGTTCGCCGAGCGCTTCTCGCGCGCGGTCTCCGAGGCCGAGCCGGAGCGCTTCACCGCCAACATCCGCAAGGCCCAGCGCAAGGGCCGGATCTTCCTCGACTGGCTGAGAAACCAGCGCGGGGCGACCGCGGTGCTGCCTTATTCGGCCCGCGCCCGCGAAGGCGCGCCGGTCGCCGCGCCAATCGCCTGGGAGGAGATCGACGAATATAAGGGCGGCAACGCGTTCAGCATCCGCGACGCGGACACATTGATCGACCGCGCCTCGTCGAAGCTGCTCGCCGGCTGGGGCCAGGCGAAGCAGGCGCTCCCCAAGGCCTAGCGGGCCGGCGGTTTGTTAACTGTGCGTTATCCAGGCGGTTGACCGGCTGCTATGGTCGGCCGCCCGGCGAGTCGCCGGGGCTCGGCGGGGCATCTGCCTGGAGACGCATGCGCCGTCTTGTAGGGGGGACGATCATGAATCGATTTGCAGCTGCTTGTGTCCTGTTGACCCTGGCCACCTCCGCACCCGCGCAGAAAGGCAAGCCGACAACTCCGCTTACGCCTGAGATCGCCTACACCTACGCCTCCGGCAATTACATGGACCTGCGTCTGGCAAACGAGGACGGCACGGGCGCCGTGACCCTGCACCGGGGCGCATATGGGGCCATCACCCAGTTCGACCTGGGTCCGCGTTCGCAGATGCAAGTCGCCTTCCTCGAAAACCGCGACCTCAAGCTTTTGACCTATGAGCCGACCGGCACCGGCAACGTTCGAACGAGCGGAGTCGTGACGCTTTACGCGGGCCCGGGCAACGTGGACTCTCTAAGCTTCTCGCTGGACGGGTCCAAGATTGCCATTTTCGTGCAGGAGCAAGACAACAACCGTATTTTGGCGCTCGATACCGCCAACGGCGCCGTGACCGAGCTGGGAAAGGTCAACTGGGCATTTTACCTGGCGTGGTATCACGACGGCAGCGGCGTCGTGTACAAGGACCTTGACCAGGCCACCTCCCAATATGTGGTCAGGGAATTGCTGCTCGACGGGGCCAATCAGCTGCTGCTGTCCGAAGCCAATATCGAGCACGTCGACACTGCTCGGACCAGCAAGGACCTGCTCGTCAGCTACAGTCGGCCTGGCTTGGATGAGATTCGCGTTGGCCGCTGGTCGAACGGCAACTACAGCAATGAGCGTGTGGTTGCCGGGCTGCTCGCGCACTTCAATTGCAACGATACCCGCTTCATCTACCGCGGTTACGCCCGAATGAAGCGCCCGACCTACAAGTACAGCTACGCCACCAACAGCAACTCGACCTTTTCGACCGACAACGACATCCACCACACCGACTGGATGCCGACCTGCTAGGCCGTCGGCGACGATGCGGCAGGCGTCGCCGTTGGAATGGTCAGAATTTGACCCCGACCTCGACCCCCCAGATGCGCGGCTCGTTGACCATCGCCGTCAGATTGTTGAAGTCGATGCCCGAGACGGCGCTTTCGTCGTTGGTGATGTTGCGGACGAAACCGGCGACGTCGAAGCGCTCGGTCTTGTAGCCGATGCGCAACCCGCCCTCGAGCAGTTGGTCGTCCGAGAATTCGACCGACCGGTAGAGGAAGAACTGGATCTTCGAGCGGTGGTACCAGTCGGTGAACACATAGACCGAGCCGGGGCCGACCGGATGCTCGTAGCCGGCGGTGAAATTGGCGATCCACCTGGGCGCCTGCGGCAGGGCGTTGCCGTCGATCGACACGATCGCCGGCTGGAATAGCCCGGCCGGGACGACGACCGGGTCGAGCACGGTGCAGGGCGCCCCGCAGGTCTCGACCGTGAGATTGTCGTCGTCGATCTTGGTGTGGTTGTAGCTCAGGCCCCCGGTCAGGGTCAGGCCGCGCGCCGGCCGCGCCTGCAGCTCGGCCTCGAAGCCGTAGCCGTCGACCGCATCGGCATTGAGCAGCAAATTGGCGTTGGTGCCGCCGCCGACCGCCGACAGCTGCAGGTCCTTGGTGCGGAAATGGTAGCCGGTGAGGTTGAACCGCAGCCGGCGGTCGAGCAGCACCGTCTTGACCCCGGCCTCGTAGGACATGGTCCGCTCGCTGTCGGCCGTCGTCACGTCGCGGTCGAACAGGATCCGGCCCTGGATTGCCGGCGCCCGATAGCCCCTGGCGATCCGGGCATAGACGTTGACGTCGGGGTTGATCTCTTGGAGCGCGCTCAGGTCCCAGGTCAGAACGCTGTCCTTGACCTTGGTCGTGCTCTCCGGGACCGGGCCGCCGCCGATGAAGATGAAACGGGTGTCGAACAGGCGGTCGGCGGTGAGCTTTTTCTTGTCGTGGTTCCAGCGCGCTCCGGCCTGCAGGGTCAGCCCGCTGGCGAAGGCGTAATTGACCGACCCGAAGATGCCGACGGCGTCGCTGTCCTGGCGTTGGTTGACGATCGCCGACGGGGTCGGGGCGGTCGGCGTGGCGAAATCGAAGCTTTCGATGTCGAGCTTCTCGTTGAAGTAGAAGATGCCCGCCTGGAAGCCGAGCCCGCCGCGGTTGTTGGAGGCGATCCGGATCTCCTGGGTGAACTGGTCGAGGCTCGGGATATTGTCCTGGCTCTGGGCGGCGAACGGAATGAAGCCGGGCTCGCTGTTGTCGGTGAAGCCCGGGCCGCAGAATGAGCAGCCGAAGCCGCCGTCGATGTCGCCGCGGCTGTCGAGCTTGCCGTGCCAGTAGCCCGTGACCGAATAGAGCGTCGCCGCGCCGAAATCATATTCGATCGCACCGGCGATGTTCTGGGTCTTCAATTTCTGGAAGTTGATCGCGTCGTGGCGGACCTCGTCGCGCTCGAAGCCGCCGCCGTCGACGCCGATCAAATCGTTGCTTCCGAACTCGATGGCGTTGGCGCGGAAGATGCGGGCGTCGCCGTCGAGGTCGCGAAGCTGGCCGGTCAGCCGCACCGTCAGCGCCTCGGTCGGCTGGAACTCGACCTGGCCGCGGACCGCGAAGTCGTCATAGCCCTCGAGATCGTTGCCGCCCGGATCGTCGAGATTGTCGATCCAGTCGTTGCGGTGCTGCCAGATGCCCGACAGCCGGGCCGCGGCGCCCTCGCCGAGCTTGCCGCCGACCGCGCCCTCGGCATTGATCGTGCCGTAGGTGCCGTAGCTGACCCGCGCGAAATTGCGGCCGCGGCCCGGCTTGACCGTGTCGAACTTGACGATTCCGGCCGGCGTGTTGCGGCCGAACAGCGTGCCCTGCGGCCCGCGCAGCACCTCGACCCGGTCGACGTCGAACGCCGGGAACCCCTTGAGGATCGGGTTTTCGAGGACGACGTCGTCATAGACCAGGCTGACCGGCTGCGACGCGTTCAGGTCGAAGTCGGTGTTGCCGAGGCCGCGGATGTAGAAACGCGGGAAGGTGCGGCCGAACGAGCTCTCGATGCTTAGGCTGGGCACCCGGCCGGACAGGCCGCGGACGTCGGCGCCGCCGGAATTGATCGCCGCCAGGGTTTCGTCGGCGATGGTCGCGACCGACAGCGGCACGTCCTGCAGGTTCTCGGTGCGGCGCTGCGCGGTGACGACGATTTCCCCGACGCCCTGCTGGGAATCGGCCTGCTGGGCATCGGCCGCGGGCGTGTCGGTGTCGCCGGTCGCCTGGGCGGCGGCGGGCGCGGCGGACAGGGCCGCGGCGGCGGCCAGCGCGTACAGCGAAGTCGAGCAAAGAATTCGGCGCATCGTATTTCCCCCTGTGCGGCGAGGGACCGATGTGTCCCGAGCGCCGCGCTTACCCCGCTGCGTCCATCGGGCCCGCCGAGTCAACGGCGAACAGTGGGGCGGACCGGATTTCTAGCGCGACGCGAAGCGGTCGGTCGCCCGGATCAGCCCGTCGAGCACGCCCGGCTCGCTGTACAGATGGCCGCCGTCGGGGACGATCTGCAGCTCGACCTCGGGCCAGGCCTGCTTCAGTTCCCAGGCGGCGCGAGGCGGGGTGCAGCAGTCGTGGCGCCCCTGGACGATCACCCCGGGGATGGAGCGGAGCTTGTCGGCCCCGCGCAGCAGCTGCCCGTCCTCGAGCCAGCCCTTGTTTGCCATGTAATGGTTCTCGATCCGGGCGATGGCGATCGCGTGCTGGTCCTCGGTGAACTCCTCGAGCATCTTCGGGTCGGGCAGGAGAGTCACCGTCAGCCCCTCCCAGGTGCTCCACGCCTTGGCCGCGGCCAGGCGCTCCGCAGGGTCGTCGCCGGTCAGCCGCTTGCGATAGGCCTCGATGAGGTCGCCGCGCTCATCCTCGGGGATCAGCGAAACGAACGCGTCCCACCCCTCCGGAAACAGCTCGGACGCGCCATATTTGTACAGCCAGTCGAGCTCGCTCTGGCCGAACAGGAAGATGCCGCGCAGCACCAGCTCGGTGACCCGCTCGGGGTGCGTGATCGCGTAAGCGAGCGAGAGCGTCGAGCCCCAGCTTCCGCCGAACACCTGCCACTTGTCGAC
>DASTZO010000110.1:0-2674 GCA_035764265.1 Sphingomicrobium sp. | reverse complement strand
GATGTTGCGGCGCAAGTCGCCGTCGGTGATGATGCCGACCAGATTGCCGTCGTCGTCGGTGACCCCGACGACTCCAAGCCGCTTTTCCGTCATCTCGACCACCGCCTGGTGCATCGACGTGTCGCGACGGGTGAGCGGCATGGCGTCGCCGCCGTGCATCAGCCGCCGCACCGGCTTCAAACGCGCTCCGAGCGAGCCGCCCGGGTGCAGCCGGCCGAAGTCGGTGCGGGTGAAGCCCTTGTGGCGCATCACCGTCATCGCCAGCGCGTCGCCCAATGCCAGGGTCATGGTCGTCGAGGTGGTCGGGGCGACCGCTTCGGGCCCGACCTCGGACCAGTGGGGCAGCACCAGCGGCGCCGCGGACGCCTCGGCCAGCATCGAGCGCGCGTTGCCGGTGATCGAGACGATCGGGATTCCGACCGCCGAGAAATGGTCGATCACCGCCTCGAGCTCGGCGGTCGTGCCGCTCTGCGAGATCAGCAGCGCGACATCGCCCTTGGCGGCGATGCCCATGTCGCCGTGGATCGCCTCGGCGAGATGGAGGAAGGTCGCGGTGGTGCCGGTCGAGGCGAAGGTCGCGGCGATCTTGCGGCCGATGTGGCCCGATTTGCCGAGTCCGCTGACGATCAGCTTGCCCGGCATGGCGAGGATCATCGCGATCGCCCGCTCGAACGGCTCGCCGAGGCTGTCGGCGAGTGCGTCGAGCGCCCGCGCCTCGTCGTGGAGGATGTCGCGGCCGAACTCGAGCACTCCGGGCTCGGTTGCCGGCGCGTCCCTCACGCCGGCTGCGGCGCCCGCGGCACCGCGTCGACCGGCTCGCCCTCGTGCGGCTCGGCCGAGGAAATGACCTGGGCCGCGACCAGGTCACCGATCACGTTGAGGGTCGTCCGGCACATGTCGAGGAAGCGGTCGACGCCGAGCACCAAGGCGATCGCCTCGGGGCGGATCCCGACCATCGCCAGGATCAGCGCGACCACCGGCAGCGATCCCGCGGGCACCCCCGCGGTGCCGATTCCGCCGAGGATGCAGACCAGCATCACCATCACCTGCTGCCAGACGGTCAGCTCGACCCCGAAGAACTGGGCGAGGAAGATCACCGTCACGCCCTCGAACATCGCGGTGCCGTTCTGGTTGGCGGTCGCGCCGATGGTGAGAACGAAGCGCGACACCCGCCGCGGCAGCTTCAGCTTCTCGTCGGCGACTCGGAGCGAGGTCGGCAGAGTCGCGTTGGACGAGGCGGTGGAGAAAGCCATCAGGCTCGCCTCCTGCGTCTCGCGGAAGAACTGGATCGGGTTCTTGCGGCCGAGCGTCGCGAGCAGCGCCGGGAAGACGATGAACATCTGGATCGCCAGCGCCAGCAGGACGACCCCGACATAGGCCGACAGTCGGATCAGCAGGTCCCAGCCGAACAGGGCCGCGAGGTTGAACATGAAGCAGGCGACCGCGATCGGCGCCAGGCGGATGACGATCATGATCAGCCGCATGGTGACGTCGAACAGCCCCTCGAAGCCGCGCTTCAACGCCCGCGAATTGGGCGTGTCGGTGATCAACAGGCCAATGCCGAAGAAAAGAGCGAAGAACATCACCGACAGGATCGAGCTGTTGCTGCCCATCACCTCGACGAGGTTGTTGGGGATGATGTTGACGAACGCGTCGACCCCGGTCGGCTGCTCGCGGCCGGTCTGGACGATCTCGCCCGCCCGTCCCTCCTGGGCGGCGAGCAGCGACGCGGCGACCGCGCGGTCGACGCCGGCTCCCGGCTTGAGCAGGTTGACCACCGCGAGGCTGACGATCACCGCGATCGACGAGACGATCACCGTGTAGGCGAGCGTCCTGAGGCCGACGCGCTTCAATGCGCGCACCTCGCCCATTTCCGAAATGCCGACGATCAGCGCCGAGAACAGCAGCGGGATCACCAGCATGAACAGCAGGCGCAGGAAGATCTGGCCGATCGGCTGGGTCACATAAGTGGTGACGACCTTGACCCACTCGGCGTCGGGCTGGGTCGAATAGACGATCAGGCCGGCGACGAGTCCGACCAGGAAGCCGATCAGCATCTGCCATTGCAGGTCGAGACTGCGCTTTTCGGGCTTCGGCTTCCTGGCCATGTTTCGTCGTCCCCTCTTGTGCCGCACCGGATTCGCGGGCGGGGAGCGAAAGGTCAAGCGGCGCTTGGCAAAGTCAAGCCGAGCGCCCGAACGGATCGTCGATCGAGGGCGGCGGCGCCGAGAACCATTTCGGCCCGGCCGCGGTCATGTGGAAGCAATCCTCGAGCCGGATTCCGAACTTGCCGGGCAGATAGATGCCGGGCTCGTTGGAAAAGCACATGCCGGGCGCGAGGCGGGTGGTTTCGCCGTGGACCAGGTTGACCGGCTCGTGCCCCTCCATGCCGATGCCGTGGCCGGTGCGGTGCGACAGGCCCGGCAGCCTGTAGCCCGGGCCGTAGCCCCAGCTTTCGTAGGTCCGGCGCACGGCGTCATCGACGCTGCCCGCGGCTGCTCCGGGCCGGGCCGCGGCCATGGCGATGTCTTGGCCGCGCCGCATCTGGGTCCACACCCGGCGCTGCTCGGCGGTCGGTTTCGCACCGAACACGAAGGTGCGCGAGATGTCCGACTGATAGCCGCGCACCTCGCAGCCGCAGTCCAGCAGCACGACCTCGCCGCGCCGGACGTGC
>DASTZO010000109.1:0-2375 GCA_035764265.1 Sphingomicrobium sp. | reverse complement strand
TTGGATGTGCCCGAATCGGCGGGCGCGGCGCCAGGGGACGAGCATCGAGCCGTTGGAGGCGCCGGGGTGATCGGCACACAGCTCGGGCATTACAAGATCCTGAGCCAGCTCGGGCGCGGGGGGATGGCCTCGGTCTACAAGGCCGAGCAAGCTGGCCTGGGACGGCTCGTCGCGCTCAAGATCCTGCAGCCGTCGCTGGCAGCCGACGAGATCATCGTTCAGCGTTTCCAGCAAGAGGCGCGCATCGCCGCGAACCTCCATCACGCCCACGTGGTCACGATCTACGACGTCGGCGCGATCGACGGCGTCTACTACATCTCGATGCGGTTCATCGACGGCGAGAATCTCGGGCAGCTGTTGCGCCGCGAGGGTCCGCTGGAGCCGCAGCGCGCCCTTCGACTGCTGGAGCAGGTGGCCGAAGCGTTGGACTTCGCGCATTCGCGCAACATCCTCCACCGCGACATCAAGCCGGCCAACGTGATGGTCGAGCCGGGGGACGTGCTGACGCTGACGGACTTCGGCATCGCGCGGGCCGGCGAGCAGAGCCATCTGACCGCGACCCATATGGTCATCGGCACGCCAGAGTACATGTCGCCGGAGCAGGCCAGAGGCGACATGGTGGACCGCCGATCCGACCTGTACGCGCTCGGGGTGCTGCTGTACGAGATGCTGGGCGGCAGGCCGCCATTCAGCGCCGCCAGCACGCCTTCGCTGCTGTACCTGCACGTCCACGAGCCGCCGCCGCCTCTCTATCAGCTTCGTCCGGACCTGCCCCGCCCGTTGAGCGAGGTCGTCACGAAGTCATTGGCGAAAGACCCGAACGAGCGCTATCAGAGCGGGCGCGAGATGGTGGCTGCCGCCCGCGCGGCGCTGGCCCAGCCCTCGCCGACCGTCGTCGAGAGCCCGCCGACGGCTGGCCTGACTTCGGCCACCGTGGTAGACCCGAACTTTGGGCGTGGCGGGTGGCCCCCGCCCGGAACTCCGCCCCCAGGCGCCCATCCCCCGAGCGGCCGGCCTGCGCCGGGCACCCCGCCGCCGGGCGCCCGGCCGACGCCAATGCCGATCCGGCCGACGCCGCCGCCACCGCGCACGGGCGGCCAGGGGGTCCGGATGGAGCCGGCCGCCCACGCCAACGCCACCCGCACCCTGACCCCGCCGCCGATCCCGTCGGCAGTGGATCGCGGCGCATACAGCGCCCGGCCGGTCGTTCAGCCGACGCCAGCGCCGAGGCCGGACCGACAGCCGAAGCGCTCCTCCACGTCGATCGTCGGGCCGATCCTGGCGGTCGTAGCGCTGCTCGCGGTAGTCGTCCTCGTCCTGACCCAGACCGGCGTGATGGACCGGGTCATCGGGACGGCGCCCCCAACGGCCATCGTGGACAAGCCGGCGGCCGTCGTCACGCCGACACCAGTCCCTGTCGCCGCGACCAATCCGAAACCGGCCAGCGGGCCGACCCCGACGCCGGGCATCACGCCCACACCGGCCGAGGCGGCAGTCAAGCCAGCCGACAAGCCCGCTGAAAAACCGGCTGAGAAACCAGCCGAAAAGCCGTCGCAGCCGCCGACGAACACGCCGGTGCCGGTCCCGCCGACACCGAATCCCGAGCAGCGGGTCGCCAGCGCGCAGGCAGCCGTCGCGGCGGGCGACCTGCCTACCGCTATCGATCAATTGCGGGTGGTGCGCGACGATCCGTCCGTGCAGGCAAATCCGCAGCTCGTGCAGCAGGTGAACGACACGCTCCGCAAGGCGCACGTAACCCACGGCAATCAGCTGCTGGAGCAGAACAAGATCGACGACAGCTACGCGCAGTTCGCCGAAGCGCTCAAGATCGCGTCGAACGATCCCGAGGCCCTCGAGGGCCAGAAGCGGGTGATCCTCACCAAGAACTACGCCGCGATGGAAGCGGCCTGGGGCAAGGACGACGACGCGGCGATCAAGGCGCTCGAAGAGAACATGCTCATCGACGCCGGATTCCGCGAGACGCGCGCCAAGTTGTACTCGCTGCTGATCGGCAAGGCGGATCGAATGCTCGAAACAGGTGACCGCGATGGCGCCTTCCCGGTGCTGATGCGCGCCCTGGAGGTTTCGCCGGAGCCTGGCGAGGCCCAGCGGCGACTGGCCGCGTACACGCCGACGCCGGTCCCGCCGACGCCGGTGCCCGCCCGCCCGGCCCCGCCACCGTATCAGCCGCAGCCGCAGCCACAACCAAGACCGCAGCCGCAGCCGCAGCCCCAGCCGCAACCGGAGCGGCCGTTCAGACCGCCGGGCGCGCCCGTCTAGGATTCCGGTCACACCGTTCGGACGTTCGCGCGGTTCCCTTGCTCGCCGAGGCAAGTGCTAGCGGAGGCACGCGAAGGTCTTCGTTCCCCGAGCTC
>DASTZO010000108.1:0-8889 GCA_035764265.1 Sphingomicrobium sp. | reverse complement strand
CTGCTCTGGCGTCTGCCTGACCGTGGTCGACAAGGGCGACGACTGGTTCGCGGTCGACGTCTCGGAAGAGACCCGCTCGCGCACCGCCAAGGGCCTGTGGAGCGAGGGCAGCCGGCTGAACCTCGAGCGCTCGCTGCGCATCGGCGACGAGCTCGGCGGCCATATCGTCGCCGGCCACGTCGACGGGGTCGCCGAGGTGATCGGCGCGTGCCCCGAGGGCGGCTCGTCGCGGATCGGGCTTCGAGCGCCCGACGGCCTCGGTCCGTTCATCGCCCCCAAGGGCTCGATCACGCTCGACGGAGTGTCGCTGACCGTCAACGACGTGCGCGACGCCGAGGACGGCTCGACCCATTTCTCGGTCAACATCATCCCCCACACCGCGCAGATCACAACGCTCGGCGAGATCGCGGCCGGGCGACAGTTGAATGTCGAGATCGACGTGATCGCCCGCTATCTCGAGCGAATGCTGGCGAGCCGCGCACATTCCGCGTCGTAAACTTTGGCTTGCGATCACATTGCAGTGTGATATCGGGCAATCATGTCCACCACCCTGATCGAGCGGCTCAGCGCCGTCATCGCCACCGGCGAGGTCAGCCGCGCCGGCCTCGCCCGGGCCGCCGGGCTCCACCCCAACAGCCTGCGCAAGCTGGGCTCGCCCGACTGGAACCCGACCGCGGACACGCTCGGCCGGCTCGAGAAGCTGCTCCAGCGCGGCAACACCAACGTGCTGGTCGGCGCGGAAGGCATCATCGACGAGGCGCGCAACGGGCGGATGTTCATCCTCGTCGACGACGACGACCGTGAGAATGAGGGCGACCTCGTGATCCCCGCGCAGATGGCGACCCCCGACGCGATCAACTTCATGGCCCGCCACGGCCGCGGGCTGATCTGCCTGGCGCTGACCAGGGAGCGGGTCGAGGCGCTCGGGCTGCAGCCGATGGCGAGCCAGAACCGCAGCCGCAACAACACCGCCTTCACCGTCTCGATCGAGGCCAAAGAGGGGATTTCGACCGGGATCAGCGCCGCCGACCGGGCGCGCACCGTCGCGGTGGCGATCGACGCCGCCAACGGCCCCGACGCCCTGGTCTCGCCCGGCCACGTGTTCCCGCTGGTCGCCCAGCCCGGCGGCGTGCTGGTCCGCGCCGGCCACACCGAGGCCGCGGTCGACGTCGCCCGACTCGCCGGGCTCAACCCGTCGGGCGTGATCTGCGAGATCATGCGCGAGGACGGAAGCATGGCCCGGCTCGACGATCTGATGGGCTTCGCCGCCGCCCACGGCCTCAAGATCGGCACCATCCGCGACCTGATCGCCTACCGCCTGAAGAAGGACCATATGGTCGAGCGGGTCGCCTCGACCGGCTTCACGTCGCGCAGCGGCGCCCAATGGCAGGCGCAGGTGTTCCGCGACAAGGCGACCGGCGCCGAGCAGCTGGCGATGGTCCACGGCACCATCGAGCCCGACCGGCCGGTGCTGGTGCGCATGCACAGCCTCGACCTGTTCGCCGACGTGCTCGGCGAATCGAGCGAGCGCTCGGGCCTGCTTTCCGGGGCGATGGCGATGATCGAGGCCGAAGGCGCGGGCGTGATCGTCGCGCTTCACGCCGCGTCGCCGGGCTCGCTGTCGCGGGCGATCGACCTGCGCTCGGGCAAGCCAACCGAAGGCGGCGAGGCGCTGCGCAATTACGGTATCGGCGCCCAGATCCTCGCCGCGCTGGGAATCCACGAGATGGTGCTGCTGACCAACACCCACCATTCGCCGGTGGCGCTGTCCGGCTACGGCCTCGCGATCGTCGAGGAACGCCCGATCAAGCTCGCCGACTGACGACATGGCGCGAATTCTAATCGCCGAGGCGCGCTCTTACGCCCATCTCAACGATTTGCTGCTGGCCGGCGCCCGGGCCGCAATCGAGGCGGCGGGCCATGATCACGAGACCGTCACAGTCCCCGGAGCGCTCGAGATTCCGGCGGCGATCGCGCTCGCCGCCGACAGCGGCCGCTTCGGCGCTTATGTCGCGCTGGGGGTCGTGATCCGTGGGCAAACCTTCCATTTCGAGATCGTCGCGCAGGAGAGCGCCCGCGGGATCCTGGCGCTGACCCTGGACGGGCTGGCCGTCGGCAACGGCATCCTGACCGTCGAGGACGAAGCGCAAGCGATCGCCCGCGCCGACCCGAAGCGCATTGGCAAGGGGGGCGACAAGGGCGGCGACGCGGCCCGCGCCGCGCTCGCGCTGATGGAATTGAAGCGGCGATTCTCCGTCTGACAGCAGCGCGACTCCACGCTAAGCGCAGTGCGTGGCCGAACCCAGATCCCAGCCCTTCGCCTTCGCCGCATTGCTGATCGGCAGTTGCTCGCTGGCGTTCGGGCCGTGGCTGGTGCGGCTGGCCGGGGTGGGGCCGGTCGCCGCGGGCTTCTGGCGCCTCGCACTGGCGCTCCCCTTCCTGTGGCTGATCGCCCGGATGATCGGGCCGCCGGTCCACTGGCCAAAGCGCGCGCTGGTCACCCTGACGGTCCTCGCCGCATTCTTCTTCGCCGCCGACCTCGCCGCCTGGCACACCGGCATCCACATGACCAAGCTCGGCAACGCGACCCTGTTCGGCAACGTCTCGAGCTTCGCCTTCGCCGCCTGGGGCCTGTGGCTGGCGCGGCGGCTGCCGTCGCCGGTCCAGGGAGCGGCGCTCTTCCTCGCGGCGGTCGGAGCGGCGCTGCTGATGGGCGGCAGCGCCGAGCTGTCCGCGCGCCACCTGCGCGGCGACCTGTTCGCGCTCGCCGCGGGCCTGCTCTACACCGGCTATCTGATCGCGGTCGAGCGCGCGCGGGGCCAGCTCGATGCCTTGCCCTTGCTGTTCCTGGCGAGCGCGTTCGGGGCGGCGATGCTGCTGCCTTTGTCGCTGGCCTTGGGCGAACGCATCGTCCCCGCCGACTGGACCCCCGTGCTGCTGCTGGCGCTCGGCAGCCAGGTGCTCGGGCAGGGGCTGCTGGTCTATGCGATCGGCGCGCTGCCGCCGCTGGTGGTCGGCCTCGCGCTGCTCACCCAGCCGGCGATCTCGGCCTTCATCGGCTGGGTCGCCTATCGCGAGACCCTGTCGCCGCTCGACTGGCTCGGGGCCGCGGCGATCGCCCTGGCGCTGGTGCTGGTCCGGCTCCCGGAGCGGGGCTTGCGCGGCGCGGGCCAGCGGCCCACCTAGCCGCCGATGGAACAGCCGACTCCTCTCGAGCAGCTGCGCCAGCGTCTGGCGCTGGCGGTCGGCGAGCATGCGGTGTTCGACGGCTGGTCGAGCGCGGCGATCGACGCGGCCGCCGACAGCCTGGGTATCGACCGCGCCCAGGCGCGCCTGGCGATGCCCAAGACCCAGGCGGGGATGGTCGACGTCTACATCCAGGGCGTCGACCGGGCGCTCGAGGAGGTGTTTCCGCCCGAGCGGCTCGCGGGCATGAAGATCCGCGAGAAGATCCGCGCGCTGGTGTGGAAGCGGCTCGAGATCATGGGCCCGGCGCGGGAAGCCGTGCGCCGCGGAGTCGCGATCCTCGCCCTGCCGCAGAACCTGCCGCTCGGGTTGCGCATCGGCTGGCGCACGTCCGACCTGATGTGGCGGATCGCCGGCGACACCAGCACCGACTTCAACCATTACACCAAGCGCATGATGCTCGGCGCGGTCTACGCATCGACGCTGCTGGCCTGGCTCGACGACAATAGCGAAGGCTGGAGCGAGACCGCCGGCTTCCTCGACCGGCGTATCGACGACGTGATGAGAATCGAGAAATGGAAGGCCGAGTGGCGCGGCTCGGGCGAGCGCCCCAGCGTCGCGCGCTTCCTCGGCCGGCTCCGCTACCCGCCGCGCTAGCCGCCCAACCGTTATTGATAATCAGTTGCAATTAGGCTAGCCGCGGGCCCTCACACGACCGGGGATGACTGCCGCTCCATGGCCCTGCTCAAGCGTTTCTGGATGCTGATCGCGCTCGCCGCGCTGGCGCTTCCCGTGGCGCCGGCCGTGGCTCAGTCGCAGGACGTGCAGACCGCGTGGCGGCTGCTCGACTACATCGCCGTCGACTATCGCGAGGCGGTCGCGGGCGGGCGCATCGTCAACCGGCTCGAATATGACGAGATGGTCGAATTCTCGGCCTCGGTCGGCGAGCGGCTGGAGGCGCTCCCGGACAAACCCGGCAAGCCGCAGCTGGTCGAAGGCGCGGCGGCGCTTCGCAAGGCGATCGCGGCCAAATCCCCGCCCGAGGCGATCGACCGGCACGCGCGGTCGCTCGCCTCGCAGCTGCTCGCCGCCTACCCCGTCCCCCTCGCGCCGGCCCAGGTGCCCGACGTCGCCCGCGGAGCGAAGCTCTACGCCGACAATTGCGCCGCGTGCCACGGCGCCAACGGCGACGCCAAGGTGCCGGTTGCCGCGACCATGGACCCGCCGCCGATCGCCTTCACCGACCGCGCCCGAGCCGGCGAGCGCAGCCCGTTCGCGCTCTACCAGGTGATCGACCAGGGCCTCGAGGGAACGGCGATGGCGAGCTTCCGCCATTTGCCCGAAGCCGACAAATGGGCGCTCGCCTTCCACTCCGGCCGCTTCGCCTACCCGGAAGCGCTCGCCGCCGAAGGCAAGCGTCTGTGGGAATCCGACCCGACGCTCCGCCAACGCATCCCCGACCTCGCGGCGCTGGCCGGCCTGACCCCGGCCGAGCTCGCGCGCGCGATCGGCGAGTCCAGGGCGGCCGCCGTCATCGCTTACCTGCGGGCCAATCCCGAAGCCGTCGTCGCTCCGGCCGATTCCAACAGCCTGGCGCTCGCCCGCGACCGGCTGCGGCAGAGCCTCGCCGCCTACGAGGCCGGCGACCGCGAGCGCGCCAAGCAGCTGGCCCTCTCCGCCTATCTCGACGGGTTCGAGCCGATCGAGCCGGTGCTGGCGGCGCGTGATTCGGCGCTGATGGCGCGGGTCGAGCGGGCAATGGCGCAGCTGCGCGCCGCGATCGGCGCCGGCCGTCCGGCCGCCGAGGTCCGCCAGCGCGCGGCCGAGCTCGACGCCATGTTCGCCGACACCGAGCGCGTGCTCGCCCCGGGCGAGGCCGGCGCGGCGTCGGCCTTTGTCGGCGCCTTCACCATCCTGCTTCGCGAAGGGCTCGAGGCGCTTCTGATCGTCGTCGCCATGCTGACCTTCCTGCGCAAGGCCGAGCGGCCGGAGATGGTCCGCACCGTGCATTACGGCTGGGTCGCGGCGCTGGTCGCCGGCCTCGGCACCTGGTGGGCGGCGACGCACGTGCTGACCATCAGCGGCGCCAGCCGCGAGCTGACCGAGGGATTCGGCTCGATCCTCGCCGCCCTGATCCTGCTGTTCGTCGGCATCTGGATGCACGGCAAGGCGCAGGCCGACGAATGGCAGCGCTACATCAAGGCGCGGCTCGGCGCCGCGCTGTCCGGGCGTTCGGCCTGGTTCCTGTTCCTGCTCGCCTTCATCGCCGTCTACCGAGAGGTGTTCGAGACCATATTGTTCTTCGCCGCGCTGTCGGCGGAGGGCAATATCGGCGCTCTGGCGGCCGGCGGAGCGGCCGGGCTGGTCCTGCTCGCAGCCATCGCCCTCGCCATGTTCCGCTTCAGCGCGCGGCTGCCGATCGGCAAGTTCTTCGCCTACAGCTCGGCTCTGATCGCGGTGCTGGCGGTGGTGCTGGCCGGCAAGGGCGTCGCCGCGCTTCAGGAGGCGGGGCTGCTCGGGGTCACTCCGGTCGCCACGGCGCCGCGGGTCGCGATCCTCGGCCTCTACCCGACGCTCGAGGGCCTTGCCGCCCAGGCCGCGACCCTGCTCGTCCTGCTGCTCGGCTTCGGCTGGAACCGCCGGTCCAGCCGGCCGCTTGCTGTCGTCTGAGCGCGGTTCTATCGTCGCATTTCAGCGCGAAAGACGAAGGAAACGGCAATGGCGGGCGTGAACAAGGTGATCCTGGTCGGCAACCTCGGCGACGACCCGGAGGCGCGCTCGCTCAACAGCGGCGGCGAGGTCGTCAACCTGCGCGTCGCGACGTCCGAGCAGTGGAAGGACAAGGACGGCAACCGCCAGGAGCGCACCGAGTGGCACCGGGTGGTGATCTTCAACGAGAACCTCGGCCGAGTCGCCAAAAACTATCTGCGCAAGGGCTCGAAGGTCTATCTCGAGGGGCAGATCCAGACCCGCAAATGGCAGGACCAGTCGGGCGCCGACCGCTATTCGACCGAGATCGTCCTGCAGCGCTTCCGCGGCGAGCTGGTGCTGCTCGACAGCCGCGGCGAGGGTGGCGGCTCGCGCGGCGGCGGCGGCGGCGGCGGCGGCGATTTCGCCGATGAGTTCGCCGGCGGCGCAAGCTCGGGCGGCGGCACGCGCACGCAATCCCGCCCGCAACCCGCCGCGTTCGACAGCGACCTCGACGACGACGTCCCGTTCTAGGGCGGGGCCTGTCGACTGGGGCGGGCCTGTCTAGGCGTCGCCGCCGCCCAGCCCTTTCTTGAGCTTGGCGAGCTCGGCGAACGGGCCGGCTTCGGCTTCGGTCAGCACGCCGGCCTCCCTGAGCGCGGCTTCGGCCGACGCGCTCCTCGGATAGGGATCGAGGGCGAGCGCCAGGGTGTCGGCGATCGCCGTCCCGAGGTCGATCGCCGAGCCGTCGTGGAACACGGTGTCGCAATCCTCGGGGCGAAGCTCGACCTCCTCGGGCACGTCGCCGGCGCGCGGCTCGGGAACGAAGGCGATGTCGAACGGCTCGTCGACGTGCGCCGCGACCGGCTCGCCGGTGACCACGCAGCGCTGCTCGAGCGAGGCGGCGATCCGGCCGGCGGCGCGCACCGTGTCGCCGTCGCGCGCCAGGCTGGCGTGCGCCTCGAGCCGGTCCAGGGACGGCAGGTCGAGCCGATCGGCGATCGCCCGGCGCTCCTCGTCGTCGGCGACGAGGTCGATGCGCTCGCCGTCGCGGATCCGGTCGAGCGTCAGCCGGTGGGCGAAGTCCTCGATCATCCGATCCTGCCTTGCGCGAGCGCCTCGTCGGAAGCCGCTTCGAGCCTCGCCCAGATTGTGCGCAGGGCCGCCGCGCAATGCGCGAGAGCATCGGCCGGGGGCGAGTCGCGGAACAGGCTGTCGGTTACCGCATCGTCCCATTGGTCGCCGCGCTCGACCGCTGCCCGCGATCGGTCGACGCGCCGGGCGAGCGCCCCGACCAGCCGGCGCACCGTCTTTCCGACCGCCGGGTCGCCGAGCCCGAGCTCGCGGTGCTCGGAATCCATCGCCTCGACGAACCGCTCGGCGAGCGCCGCTTCCTCGGCCCGCGCCGAATCGCCGCCGCGCTCGAGCCGGACGGTCGCCAGAGCGACCAGCGTCGCAAGCACCGCGAAGCGGCCGTCGAGCGTGTCGGGGACCTGCCCCTCGACATACCAGTGCGGCCGCCGGGCCTCGCCGACCAGCGCCTCGAACAAGGCGCCGCCGCGGCTCGCGCCGGACGGTGTTAATCGCGGGAACAGGAAGCTCAGCATATGCCGGTCGCTCGGACTCCGGTGGCACAAGGCTTGCGCCTCTGCATGTCCGGCGCATATTGAGCCCACCCGGCCGCGGCGCAAGCGTTAGCGTCATTTACGCGCCCAGTGCGGGCGATGAGAGGTTCACGAAACATGAAAGCTGCGTTGTTCAAGGCATGTGTGGCGGTTGCGGGTGCGGTCCTGCTGGCGGGATGCGCGGGCATCCGCGAGCATCGCGGCGCGGTCATCGACAAGGAGCTCGCCTCGGCGATCCAGGTCGGGGTCGACAATAAGGATTCGGTCGCCAAGACCCTGGGGCGCCCGACCTTCACCGGCCAGTTCAACCCCAACGACTGGTATTATGTGTCGCGCGACACCAAGAGCGTCGCCCTGCGCGGCGTCGGTGTGATCGACCAGACCGTGCTCCACATCCGCTTCGATGCTGCCGGCAACGTCGCCGCCGTCAACCGCAGCGGCAAGGAGCTGATCGCCTCGATCGACCCGGTCAACGCCCGGACCCCGACGCTGGGGCGCAAGCGCAGCTTCTTCGACGAGCTGTTCGGCAACATCGGCACCATCAGCCAGCCGGGTCTCCCGGGCAGCGGCCGCCAGCAATAGGCTCCTGCTAGGCAGCTTGCGGCCTTTGCCGTAAGCCTGCCGCCATGACCGCCACCCCCGCCGGCATGACCTATGCCGACTATCTCGCGCTGGACCGGCTGCTGACCGCCCAGAAGCCGCTTTCGGGCCTCCACGACGAGATGCTGTTCATCGTCATCCACCAGACCAAGGAGCTGTGGCTGAAGCAGATGCTTCACGAGCTCAAGCTGGCGATCGCCCTGCTCGACCAGGACCATTTCGCCGCCTCGTACAAGGCGATGGCGCGGATCGGCCGGATCCAGTCGGTGATGACCCTGTCGTGGGACGTTCTGTCGACCCTGACCCCGGTCGACTACAGTGCGTTCCGCGACGTGCTCGGGACCTCGTCGGGCTTTCAGTCGGTGCAGTTCCGCGAGCTCGAATACCGGCTCGGGATCAAGGACCCGAAGTTCCTCGACCATTATGCGCAGGGCAGCGAGGCGCGGGCCCGGCTGCGCTCGGCGCTCGACGAGCCGAGCCTGCGCGACTCCTCGCACTCGGCGCTCGTGCGCGCCGGCTTCGACCTCGGCGACCGCTCGGAAGCGGCGGTCGGCGATGCCTGGCTCGAGGTCTATCGCGACGCGGAGCGCTGGTTCGACCTCTACCAGCTGGCCGAGAAGCTGGTCGACCTCGACGACGCGCTGGCGATGTGGCGCCACAAGCATGTGCTGACGGTCGAGCGGATCATCGGCAACAAGCCGGGCACCGGCGGCTCGGCCGGCGCCGCTTACCTGCGCTCGACGCTGGACAAGCGGGCGTTCCCCGAGCTTTGGGCGCTCAGGACGGAACT
>DASTZO010000107.1:0-2751 GCA_035764265.1 Sphingomicrobium sp. | reverse complement strand
GTCCCCATCAAAGTACCACTTTGATGGGATAAGCTGATCACCCCGCAGGCGATCCGCTCGCCGCTGTTGCCGCTCGGGTCGGTCGCATAATCGTCGGCCCGGGCGTGGATCACCAGCGCGGCGCCGTCGGCGTCGAGCATCGCCCCGAAGCTCGCTCCGGCCAGGCTGACCGCCTCCTGCAGCACGCCGTTGGCCGAGACGGTGACGTTGGGCATGTCGCCGCGGTGCGGGCCGGCGGAATTGTTGAAGCCGTGCTGCCGCCCCTCCGGGTTCCAGTGCGCGCCGCTGGTCGCAAAGCCGGGGGGGTCGCAGCGGCCGACGGAGTGGACGTGGATTGCGTGGATTCCGTGCGGCAGGCCCGACGCTCCGATCCGGAAGGTCACCCCGCCCGGGGTCTCCCACATCCGCGCCGACCCGATCGGCTGGCCGGCGGCGTTGACCAGGGCGAAGGTCGGCCCGCCGACCGGCTCGCCGGTGGTGTAGCAGGCGCCCAGCGCCAGGGTGGCCGCGGTGGCGAGTGCGATCGAGCGGGCAATGCGCATGTCCGTGTCTCCCGTGTCGCAGCGACAACGGCGCCGCCGCGACTTGGTTCATGCCGTCAGGCGGGCGTCGGCTCCACGCTCGGCTCGATCCGCGCCAGCACCGCGCCCTCATTGACCTGCGCTCCGGCCTCGGCACCGACCTCCGCGACCGTGCCGTCGAACGGCGCGACCAGCCCGTGCTCCATCTTCATCGCCTCGAGCGTCAGCAGCCGCTGGCCCTTGTCGACGCGATCTCCGGCTGCAACTTCGACCGCGCTGACCCGCCCGGGCATCGGCGCGACCACCACCCCGTCCGCGACCCCGTGCCCGCCGACGCTGCCGCGCGACGCGAGCTCGAACTCCCACGCCTGCCCCTCGGTGAAGACGACCACGCGCTCCTCGTCGCGGAAGCCCGACACCGGGGCCATCTCCGCTTCGTCGTCGAGCGCGACGCTTCGGAACGCGCCGCCGCGGCCGAGCGCGACGCTGGTCCGGGGCGCCGCATTGACTCGGAAGCCGGCGAGATCGGCGAGCGGCTCGTCCTCCTCGTCCATGGCCACCGCCACCGCCGCCGCGCCGCGCCAGATCGCCTCGTCGGGCTCGGCCCCGGGCACCAGCTCGCCCAGATTGCGCTCGATGAAGCCGGTGTCGATCTCGCCGCTGCCGAAGTCCTCGTGCAGCAGCGCGTTGAACAGGAAGCCGGCATTGGTTCGGACCGGCCACACCTCGGTGCCGTCGAGCATCGCCGCGAGGCTCTCGATCGCCTCGCCGCGGTCGCTGCCGTGCGCGACCAGCTTGGCGATCATCGGGTCGTAATAGGGCGAGATCGCGTCGCCCTCTTCGACGCCCGTGTCGACGCGGCCGTCCTCTTGGTCGACGCCCGCGCCGAGCTCGAAATGCTCGAGCCGGCCGACGCTCGGCAGGAACCCCCTGGCCGGGTCCTCGGCGTAGAGCCGAGCCTCGATCGCGTGGCCGGCAAGCGCCAGCTCGTCCTGCCGCTTCGGCAGCGCCTCCCCGCTCGCCACGCGCAGCTGCCACTCGACCAGATCGACCCCGGTGATCATCTCGGTGACCGGATGCTCGACCTGTAGCCGCGTGTTCATCTCCATGAACCAGATGCGGTCCGCCTCCAGGCCCTGCGATGCGTCGGCGATGAACTCGACCGTCCCCGCGCCCTCGTATTTGACCGCCTGCGCCGCCCGCACCGCCGCCGTGCACACATCTGCCCGCGTGGCTTCGTCCATCCCCGGCGCCGGCGCTTCCTCGATCACCTTCTGGTGGCGGCGCTGCAGCGAGCAGTCGCGCTCGAACAAATGGACGACATTGCCGTGCGTATCGCCGAACACCTGCACCTCGATGTGCCGTGGGCGGAGGATGTATTTCTCGAGGATCACGCGGTCGTCGCCGAACGAGCTCGCCGCCTCGCGCTTGCAGCTGTCGAGCGCGTCGATGAAATCCGCGGCCGAATCGACCCGCCGCATGCCCTTGCCGCCGCCGCCGGCGACCGCCTTGATCAGCACCGGCCAGCCGATCTTCTGCGCCTCGTTTTGCAGGGTCTCGGGCGCTTGGTCCTCGCCGAGGTAGCCCGGCGTCACCGGCACGCCCGCCTCGGCCATCAGCCGCTTGGCGGCGTCCTTCAGGCCCATCGCGCGGATGCTGCCCGGCTTCGGCCCGACCCACACCAGGCCCGCGTCGATCACGGCCTGGGCGAAATCCGCATTCTCGCTGAGGAATCCGTAACCCGGGTGGACCGCGTCCGCGCCCGCGTCCCTGGCCGCGGCGATGATCCGCTCGCCGACCAGGTACGATTCCCGCGCCGGCGAAGCGCCGATGTGCACCGCCTCGTCGGCCATCCGCACGTGCAGCGCGTGCCGGTCCGCATCCGAATAAACCGCCACCGTCCGCACCCCGAGCGCCCGCGCCGTCCGGATCACCCGGCAGGCGATCTCCCCGCGATTGGCGATGAGCAGCGACGCGATCAGGCGCGGACTTCCTCAATGCCGACGCTGTTGCGGCGCAGCGCCTTCAAGACCGTGTCGACGATGCCCGCGGCGTCGAGCCCGGCCTCGGCGTACTGCTTCTCCGGCTTGTCATGCTCCTGAAAGCGGTCCGGCAGCCGCATCGTGCGGATCTTCAGCCCCGCGTCGACCAGTCCCTCGTCGCTGGCCAGAGTCAGCACGTGCGCGCCGAGCCCGCCGACCGAGGCTTCCTCGATGGTCACCGCCACCTC
>DASTZO010000106.1:0-7802 GCA_035764265.1 Sphingomicrobium sp. | reverse complement strand
ACCAGCGGCAGCATCTATTACAGCCAGTGGCGCCTCGCCGGGCACCAGATCAACCAGCTCGAGCGGCTGGTGCGCACCAGCCCCGAGCAGCGGCGGCGGGTGAACGAGCTGCTGCAGCTGTACGCCCAGCGCGGCGCCGAGCTGGCCCCCGCCGCCCGCGCCGCCGCGGTCAAGGGCCAGGGCGCGATTTCCTATTATTACGCGGCCGGCGAGGCGAGGACCGGGCCGGCGGTCATCAGCAAGCTCGACGAAATCGCCGACAGCGAGCGCCAGTCGCTCCGCGAGCGCATCGAGCAGAGCGAGATCTTCTCCGCCCAGGCCGACCGGCTGACCGATTATCTCAGCTGGCTGGGAATCATCGTCGGCATCGGCGCAATCTTCCTCGGGCTGGTCGCGGTGCAGGCGGTCCGGCAGAATGCCGCCGCCCGCCGCCAGGCCGAATCCGAATCCGCCCGCGCGGAGGCGCTCGAGCAGGCGGTCGACGAGCGCACGCGGGAGCTGCAGGCGGCCAACGAGGCGCTGCGCGCCGAAGCGGTCGAGCGCCAGCTCGCCGAGGCCCAGCTGCGCCAGGTCCAGAAGATGGAGGCGGTCGGCCAGCTGACCGGCGGAATCGCCCACGACTTCAATAATATGCTGGCGGTGGTGGTCGGCGGGATCGATCTCGCCCGCCGCCGCCTCAACGGCCCCAAGCGCGAGGTGATGGCGCATCTGACCAATGCGATGGAGGGCGCGACCCGGGCCGCGGCGCTGACCCGGCGGCTGCTGTCGTTCGCGCGCTCCGAGCCGCTGCTGCCCGAGCGGGTCGATTCGAGCGAGCTGGTCGCCGGCATGTCCGACCTGCTCGACCGAACGCTGGGCGAGCGCATCCAGGTCGAGGTCGACCTCGCCCCCGACGCCTGGCCGACCTATGTCGACCCCCACCAGCTCGAGAACGCCATCGTCAATCTGGCGGTCAACGCGCGCGACGCGATGGACGGCACCGGGGTGATGCGCATCACCACCTCCAACGTCACCGTCAAGGCGAACGAGGTCGGCGACATCCGCCCCGGCGAATATGTCCGGCTCAGCGTCAGCGACACCGGCTGCGGCATGACCCCCGAGGTCCGCGAGCGGGCGTTCGAGCCCTTCTTCACGACCAAGCCGGTCGGCAAGGGCACCGGGCTCGGGCTCAGCCAGATCTTCGGCTTCGCGCACCAGTCGGGCGGCGAGGTCGGGATCGAAAGCGAGGTCGGCAAGGGGACCACGGTCTCGATCTATCTGCAACGCACCGAATCCGCCGCGGCGGCGGTCCGCCTTCATCCGGCCGTCCAGCGCACCGAGGGCGAGGCCCACGTCGCCGGGGCGCGAATCCTCCTGGTCGAGGACGATCCGCGGGTGCGGGCGGCGACGGTCGACGCGCTCGAGGACCTCGACTACCAGCCGATCGCCTGCTCGAGCGGCGCCGAGGCGATCCGGCTGTTCGAGAGCCAGGAGTTCGACCTGGTGATCAGCGACGTGATCATGCCCGAGATGACCGGGCCCGAGCTGATCCGCTATCTGAAGGCCAGCCCCCGCGATTTCGCCGTGCTGTTCGTCACCGGCTATGTCGGCGAGGGCGAGACCGACCACCTCGTCGGCTATGAGCTGCTGCGCAAGCCGTTCACCGTCGGAGCGCTCGCCAATGCGGTGGCGTCGGCCCTGGCGCGGCGGTCTAGCGAACCGCGCCAGACCTCAGGAGTCGCGGCAAAAGGCTGATCGCGGCCAGCAAGGGCCAGCGCCGCTGCCACGGCTTGATCCGGATCTGCGTGCCGGCGTGGCGGTTGATCTTCCACGCGATGTAGTCGACCCCGCCGGTGAAGGTCGCGCTCGCCTTGGCGAGGCGCAGCATTTGTATCCGGCGGGTTCGCCTCTGGAACCGCCGCCATGCCTCGTCGGTCATTCGACGCTCGGATTCGGTCGTTTCCAGCGGGAACGGAAAGCCCGCCGCCCGTGCGAATTGCCGGTACCGCTCCGGATCCGCCTCGACGATCGCGTCCGGGCGCGACTTTCGCTCGGCGCGCAGCTCGGCTCCGTAGGTGTAGGCGAAGGCCTTCTTCCAGATCGCCAGCGGGTCGGCGGCCTCCCCGTCGCTCATCGTCGGCTGCGTGAGGTGCAGGAGCGCCGGAGCGGCCCGCGACACCGCATCGACGGCCCGGGTCCGCGCCGCATCGTCCTTCGCCCACACGAGGCGCGACGGCTGGGCGAACCGGGCCAGGACCGAGGGCGTGCGCGCCGACACGTCGCATTCGCGAGCGAAATCATCCTCGCTCAGGACTGCGTATTTCGCCGTCAGTCCGTGATGCTCGAAACAGAACACATTGGGCGGGACGAGCCGGTTCGCGACCGCCAGCCACCGCTGGTCGTACGCCGCCCGATAATCGGAAACGATCAGGTAGAAATCGAGCATCAGCCCGTCGAGTTGCTTCTCGCGCAGGCACGAGCCGTAGAACAGCACCGCCCGCGACGCCTTGCCGTGCAGCGCGGCGATCGCGCCGGCCATCGCGGCGACCCGCGGATCGACCGCGCTCGCCAGCTCCGCCGCGACCAGCCGCCTGAGCTCGACCACCGCCCGGCCCTCAGGCGGCAATGCGGACGAACGACAGCGGCTGGGCGAGCTTGAGGAAGATCGGGCGGCCGATCTCGGCGCGGAAGGTCTCGCCGTCGAGGATCACCCGGGAGCTTTCGCCCTCGATGCTGATTTCGTCGCTTTCCTCGAAATGGACCCCGCGCAGCTTCGAGTGGCCGAGCTTGCCAAGCAGCGTCGCGAAGAACGCCCGAAGCACCGAGGCCGGTCGCTCGTCGATCGCCACCAGCCGCAGGACCCCGCGGTTGTGGCCGCGAATCTCGCCCGACAGCAGCAGCCGGTCGAGGGTCGTCACCGCGAGCAGCGAGAATCGGCCGGTGAGGCTCTGGCTGTTGCGCCACTTGACCGCCAGCGGGCTCGGGTCGGGCGGCAGGAAGCTCGCCTTCAACCGCAGGAACAGCCGGGCCAGCAGCGCCAGCGCGGTCAGCGCGTGGCTGACGCCGTTGGGAAGGCCGAGCGGATAGATCTTCTCGCGGCAGTAAAGCATCGTGTCGGCAAGGCCGGCGCCGCCGAGGAACATGCCGATCACCGGCCGCTGCTCGCCCGCCCCGCAGCGCAGCGCGATCAGCTCGCGCGCGACGAGGTGGGGGCTGAGGTCGGCCTGGGCGATCTCGAGCAATTTCTCGAGCGCCGCGATCGGGTCGCCGGGCGCTCCCAGATCCAGCGCGATGAGGTTGGTCTTGCCGCTCGGCAGCACGGCGACCGGCGGCGGCTCCTTGGCGAAATGGCCGCCGTTGTAGAGCTCGGTCAGGGCCGCCTGGACGGTGCCGTCGCCGCCATTGATGACCAGCATCTTGGGCCGCACCCGGGCGATGGTCTTGAGCGCGGCGCCGACCTGGTGGGCCTTTTCCACTTCATAATGGAAAATGTCGGGATGGTCGGCGCAAAACGCCCGGATCCGCGGAAGCTGGGCGAGATTCCCGGTCGACTTGGGATTGGAAAGCAGCGCGATCCGGGGCCGCGCCATCACCCGTTCACTGGCCGGATCGACAGGCCGTCGCGGTACTGGAGGAGCACGGTGACGTGGCGCGGGGCCGCGCCGACCCGCACCGCGGTCTTGCCGAACGGCGGCTTCAGATTGGTGATCGACAGCCTCGGATTGCCCGAATAGCCGCCGCCGTCGCTCAAGTCCTTGTCGCCATTGCCGTTGAGGTCGTGGTGGACCGCGACCGCATATTGGCCCGCCTTCGGGACGGCGATGCAGACGTCCATCGGCGCGGTCGAGCGCACCGGCACCACCACTTTGCGCAGCTTGCCGCGCTTGGCGAGGTAGCCGTGGGCCGCATAGACCGCGACCTTGACCGTGCCGCTGGGCTTCTTGAGGCCGCTGACCCTGACCAGCATCGACGGCTTGCCGGTCAGGCACGCCTCGGCGTCCGAGCCGACGACCTTGGCCGGAGCGGGCGCGGCCGCCGCCATCCCGGCAAGCAGGGCGGCGGCAAGGGCGAGACTCGTTTTCGACATGATATTGCAGACCGTTCGTTTTCGACGCACACGGACGGCACCCCTTCGCCGGGAAGGGTAGAGCCGCCCGTGTCGCAATCTCGGCGCGCTTTGCGGCCAAATCATGGTGCTTGGACGACCAAAACTTGGGCCGCCTGTCTCTGATCGACCGCTATCTGGCGCGTTCCATTGCCGTCCCGCTGCTGGGCACGCTGATCCTTGCCGCGATGCTTCTGGTGCTCGACAAGATGCTGCGGCTGTTCGATTTCGTCGTCACCGCCGGCGGCCCGGTCAGCGTCGTCTGGCGGATGCTCGCCAATCTGCTGCCCGAGTATTTCTCGCTCGGGATCCCGATCGGGCTGATGCTCGGAATCCTGCTCGCCTTCCGCAAGCTCGCTCTGTCGTCGGAGCTCGACGCGCTGCGCGGGATCGGCATCGGCTTCGGCCGGCTGCTGCGCGTGCCTTATGCCTACGCCGCCGCGCTGATGCTGCTCAACCTGGCGATCGTCGGCTACATCGAGCCCTATGCGCGCTACCGCTACGAAGGGCTGCGCTTCGACCTGCGCTCGGGGGCGCTCGGGGCGTCGATCAAGGTCGGCGAGTTCAACCGGCTCGGCAGACGGCTGACCCTCAGGATCGACGGCAGCGAGGACAGCGGCACCCGGCTGCGCGGCATCTTCGTCCAGGTCGACGACCGCTCGGGGACCTCGGTCGCGGCGACCGCGGCGACCGGCCGCTTCCTGTCGACCGACGACCCCGACACGATCCTGTTCCGGCTGCGCAGCGGCCGGCTGGTCCAGCAGTCGCCCAAGTTCGCAGGCCCGCGGACCCTGTCGTTCGACAGCTACGACCTGCCGATCAACCTGCCCCAGGTCGACCGCTTCCGGAACCGCGGCCACGAGCATGACGAGCTCACCCTCAACGAGCTGTTCGACGAGGGCTATGGCGGCGGCGCCACCGGCCGCGACCGGCTCGCCGCCCAGGCCAACCTCCACTTCCGACTGGTCGAGGTGCTGATGATGATGATGCTGCCGCTGCTCGCGGTCGCGCTCGCCGTGCCGCCGAAGCGAAGCTCGTCCTCGCTCGGCATCTTCATCGGCATCGTCATCGTCGTCGCCTAT
Organism: Sphingomicrobium sp.; assembly: GCA_035764265.1. GTDB lineage: Bacteria > Pseudomonadota > Alphaproteobacteria > Sphingomonadales > Sphingomonadaceae > Sphingomicrobium. The sequence continues at coordinate 2,636 of DASTZO010000106.1, read as the reverse complement.
CACAAGGTCAACCAGTACGCCGAGCAGGCGGCCGCCCAGGGGCGGATCGAGCCGATCGTCGCTCTGTGGGTGCCGCTGGTGCTGCTCTCGGCGCTGATTGTGTGGATGTACCACGTGCTCGCCCACCAGCCCGGCGGCCAGCCGATCGGGGCGCTCGAGCGCGCCTTCGCCAGGGTCGGCCGGGCCGTCCGCTCGCTGCTCCCGAAGCCGCAGCGCGCATGATCAACCTGCATTTCTTCCCGTCGCGCCGGATCGCTTTCTACACCGTCCGGCTGTTCCTGACCCGCAGCCTGGCGGTGCTGGTGGCGCTGGTGCTGATCCTGATGACCCTCGACCTGCTCGGCGAATCGGGCAAGATCCTCGCGGTGCCCGGCAACGGCGACGCCGAGCTGTGGCGCTACGTCGCCCTGCGGGTGCCGCTTCTGACCGCGCGCTTCCTGCCCTTCTCGGTGCTGCTCGGGACCTTGATCGCCTTCGCCGGCCTCAACCAGCACAGCGAGGTGATCGCGATGAAGGCGGCGGGCATTTCCGCGCACCAGATCCTCGCCCCGCTGATCGTCGCCAGCCTCGGCATCGCCGCTCTCGCCTTCGCCTTCAACGAGACGGTGGTGGTCAAGGCGGCGCGCACCGTCACCGCGTGGAGCGACAACGACTACCGTCCGATCCCGCCCGACAGCGACCTGCTCAGCAACGTCTGGGTACTGGTCGGCGACGATCTGGTCCGGGCCCGCCAGGTGGTCGGCCAGGGGCAGCGCCTGCGTGCGACGGGCCTCAGCATCTACGACCGCGAGGGCGGCACGCTCGCGCGGGTGATCGACGCGAGGCGCGCGCGGCCCGAGGGCGCCGCCTGGCGGCTCGAGGACGTGCGCATCTACGACGCGACCATGAACCTGGTGCGCCGGCACGAGCAGATGACGGCGCTTCGGGGCGTCGAGCCGCAGCGGCTGACCCTGGCCAAGGTCGACCCCGACCAGCTCGATTTCTTCACGCTTCGGGAGCGGATCGGCCAGATGGAGCGCGCCGGCCGCCCGACCGAGGAGGCCCGCGCCGGCCTGTGGCACAAGATCTCCGGGCCGCTGTCGACCCTGCTGATGCCGCTCTTGGCCGCGGTCGCCGCGTTCGGCCTCGCCCGCTCGGGCCAGGTGCTGCTCCGGGCGACGGTCGGGATGGCATTGGGCTTCGCTTATTTCGTCGCCGACAATTTCTCGCTGGCGATGGGCAATGTCGGCGCCTACCCGCCGCTGCTCGCCGCCTGGGCGCCGTTCGTCCTGTTCGCGCTGATCGGCGAGACGGTGCTGATCCGCAGCGAGGAATGAGCGCGTGTAGGCTGATCCGGGGGATCAGCCGAGCACGCACGCTCAGGCGCAGGTCATTCCGCGGGAATGGTCGAGCCGTCACGACCTAAAACCGCGAGCGATTATTCCTTTTGGACACATGGTGGCTAATGTCCGCATTCACAGCTAACCGTGAGGTCAGCGGTTCGACTGCGATCCTTGCCCAAGCGACTATTTAGGGGCACGATCAAGCCCAGAGGGCTGCGCATGGCCAGGGTATTCTTGAGCTATGATCACGAGGACGTCGCGCGCGCGGCGCCTATCGCTTCAGCGCTTGAGAAAGCCGGCCATTCGGTTTGGTGGGACCGCCAGATCCACGGCGGCGCCGAGTACCAGACCGAAATCGAAAGCGCAGTCCAGCGAGCAGATGCGGTCGTCGTGCTGTGGTCCGGAAGATCGATCCAATCAGCTTGGGTTCGCGATGAAGCTGCCGAGGGCAGAGATCAGAGCAAGCTGGTTCCGGTGCTCCTGGAGCCGGTGAGGCCGCCGATGGGCTTCCGCCAATATCAAACGATCGATCTGTCGAGCCGGAGGCGGGTTTCCGGACCGACCCAGCTGGATCAGCTGCTGCGCGCCGTCACCAAGATGAGCGGCCGCGCTCCTTCCACTCAACAGTCGCTTTCGCCCGCCGTTGCGGCACAGAGTTTCGACCGACGCGCGGTTCTGGCCGGAGGAGCTGTCGCTACTGCGGCCGCCATTGGAATCGGTGGATGGGCGCTTCTGAAGCCCAAATCGGCCGGCGCGCCGGACAGCATCGCCGTGCTCCCCTTCAAGAACCTCAGCGGGGATCCCGCGCAGGCTTATTTTGCCGCCGGCGTCGCCGGAGAAATCAGAAATATTCTCACGCGGATTGCCGGTCTGAAGGTAGCGGGCAGCACGTCGTCCGAGGCCGTCCGGGAGGAGGACGCTCAAACGGCGGCAAAGAAGCTTGGAGTCATCAACATCCTGACGGGGAATGTCCGCCAAACGCCGTCAACGATACGCATCTCAGCCGAGTTGATCGACGGCCGCACGGGCCTCGCCAAATGGTCGCAAAATTATGACCGCGCTCCCGGTGATGTGATCAGGATTCAAACTGAGATCGCCGAGAATGTCACGCGCGCACTTGCTGTCGCCCTCGGCGCAAGCGCCAGAAAGGCGCTGGCGGCCGAGACCAGCAACGTTGCTGCGCAGACCCTTGCCTTCCAGGCACGGGACTTGAGCTGGCAACTGACTGTTCCGGCGCTCCAGCGCTGCCTGCAACTGCTCGACCAGGCCATTTCGCTCGATCCGAACTATGCGCGCGCCTATGCGCTCAAATCC
>DASTZO010000105.1:0-2052 GCA_035764265.1 Sphingomicrobium sp. | reverse complement strand
ATTAGATTCAAACTGAGTCACTACCCGTAAAGGTCCGGCTTGACAGAAGAACTGCCGCAGCGCGACTGCCAGCTGTGCCCGCGGCTCGCCGCGTTCCGCGCCGTCCAGCGAGAGGCGCATCCGGACTGGTTCAACGCCCCGGTGCCGTCGTTCGGCGATGCCTCGCCGGAGCTGCTGATCGTCGGCCTGGCGCCGGGGCTGCGTGGCGCCAACCGCACCGGCCGCCCGTTCACCGGCGATTTCGCCGGCGACCTGCTCTACGCGACATTGCTCAAGTTCGGCCTCGCGGAGGGCGAATATCGCGCCGACCCCGCCGACGGGCTCAGGCTCACGGGCGCGGTGATCCTGAACGCGGTCAAGTGCCTGCCGCCGGCGAACAAGCCGCTGCCGCAGGAGATCGCCACCTGCCGCCATTATCTCGACGCCGCGCTGGTCGCCCTGCCCAGGGTGCGGGTGGTCGTCGCGCTCGGCCAGATCGCCCACGTCGCCGCGGCGCGAGCGCTGGGGCTCCCGCCGTCCTCGACCCGCTTTGGCCACGGCGCCGAGCACCGCGCGCCCGACGGCCGCGTGCTGCTGTCGAGCTATCACTGCTCGCGCTACAACCAGAATACGCGGCGGCTCGACGCGGCGATGTTCGAGAGCGTGTTCGAGCGGGCGCTCGCCTACACGTCCTCCACCAATCGACCGTAGAGCTCCGGCCTGCGGTCGCGGAAGAAGCCGAAGGCGGCGCGGTGCTTCTTGGCGGCGCCGAGATCGAGCGTTGCGACCAGCGCTCCGCTTTCCTCCGCTCCGAGTTCGGCGAGGATGTCGCCGCGCTCGTCGCAGATGAAGCTGTGGCCGTAGAAAAGCTGGCCGTCCTCACTGCCGATGCGGTTGGCGGCGACGATCGGCACGACGTTGCTGACCGCGTGGCCGATCATCGCCCGGCGCCAAAGCCGGCTCGTGTCGAGCTCGGGGTCGTGCGGCTCGGAGCCGATCGCGGTTGGGTAGAACAATATGTCGGCGCCCATCAGTACCATCGCCCGGGCGGTTTCCGGGTACCATTGGTCCCAGCAGACGCCGACCCCGAGGCTCGACGAATGGGGGCCGTTCCACACCTTGAAGCCGGTGTTGCCGGGCCGGAAATAGAATTTCTCCTCATAGCCCGGGCCGTCTGGGATGTGGCTCTTGCGGTAGACGCCGGCGATCTTGCCGTCGGGGCCGACCATCGCCAGGCTGTTGTAATAATGCGGGCCGTCGGCCTCGAAGAAGCTGGTCGGGATCCAGATCTTCAGCTCGGCCGCGAGCGTCTGCATGGCCAGCACCGACGGGTGCTCGCCGGCCGGCCGCGCGTCGGCGAAGCGGCTCTCGTCCTCGGTTCGGCAGAAATAAGGGCCCTCGAACAGCTCGGGCGGCAGCACGACCTCGGCGCCCTTGGAATGCGCGTCGCGCACCAGGTCCGCGACCGCGCGGATGTTGGCGACCGTGTCCTCGGTGAAGGCGAGCTGGAGCGCGGCGACGGTGAGCTTGGTCATCAGGGCGCCTTTAGCGCGGAATCTGCTGGCTGATGCAATGGAAGCTGCCGCCGCCGGTCAGGATATGGTCGGCGCGAAGGCCCACGGCTTTCCGGTCAGGAAACAAAGCCTGCACCACGGTCACCGTGGCCGAGTCGTTGGCGACCCCGTACTGGGGCACGACCACCGCGGCGTTGCCGATGTAGAAATTCATGTAGCTCGCCGGGATGACGTCGCCGTCCGCGCCTTCGATCCGGCCGGGCGAGGGCAAAGTGACGAGGTCGAGCTTCGCCTCGCGCAGCCGCTCCGCCGCGCTCTTGTAGACCGCTGCGTTGGGGTCGCCGTCGGCCGGGCTCGGGATCGCCACCCGCCCCGGAGCGACGAAGCGGGCGATATTGTCGACGTGGCCGTCGGTATGGTCGTTGAGCAGCCCCGAGCCGAGCCAGACGACGCGCTCGAAGCCGAGGTCGCGCGCCAGCCGCCGCTCGATGTCCTCGCGGAGCAGCCCGGGGTTGCGGTTGGGGTTGAGCAGGCATTGCTCGGTGGTGAGCACGGTCCC
>DASTZO010000104.1:0-10448 GCA_035764265.1 Sphingomicrobium sp. | reverse complement strand
GAACGCGGACGGCACCTTCACGATCACCGGCGAAGCGGGGCTTCGGACGCAATGAGCAGGGTCACTTTCCTTCGGCGTAACGAGCGCGGCGCCGCGGCGATCGAATTCGCCCTCGCGGTGCCGATCCTGGTGCTGTTCATCTACGGCATCTTCCGGCTCGGGCTATTGTTCCAGGCGAACGCCGGGATGCAGCACGCGCTCGGCGAGGGCGCGCGCTACGCGACCATCTACCCGACCCCGACCAACTCGCAGATCCAGACCCGGATGACGTCCAAGCTGTTCGGCAACGGCTACGGGTCGTTCACCGTCGCCGCGCCGGTCGACGGCACCGGGTTCAAGACGCTGACGGTCACCTACACGACGCCGATGGACTTCCTGCTCGTGCCCGGCCCGACCGTGACCCTCACCCGCAGCAAGAAGGTCTACATCGCCATCTGACCCGGCCCGGCCGAGGCCGGTTCAGCCCAGCTTGGTGAAATCGGGTTTCCGCTTCTCGAAAAAGGCGGTGATCGCCTCCTTGACCTCGGCCGACTGGAGCCGCTCCGAAAAGTGGCGGTTCTCGAGCTCGAAGCGCTCGAGCAGCTCCTCCTTGCCGCCGTGTCGGAGCAGGCCTTGGGTGAGGCGCAGCGCTTCGGCGGGCTTGGCGAGCAAGGCGGCGACGGTGTCGGCCAGCGCCCCGTCGAGCTCGCCCTTCGGCACGATCCTGGTCACCAGCCCCCACTCGCTCGCCTCCTCGGCCCCGAACGGCTCGGCGAGCAGCAGGTAGCGGGCGGCGCGCCGGCGGCCGGCGAGGCGCGGCAGAAGCAACGAGCTCGCCGCCTCCGGGACCAGTCCCAGGTCGACGAACGGAAGCGAGAAGCGGGTGCCGTCCTCGGCCAGGACGACGTCGCAGTGGAGCAGCAGGGTCGTGCCGATGCCGATCGCATTGCCGTGCACCGCGGCGACCAGCGGCAAATCGTTGGCGGCGAGCGCTCGGAGCAGCCGCCAGACGGCAATTTCCTCCCCGCCCTCGCGCGGCATGGCGGCGAGGAAGTCGGCTAGGTCGTTGCCGGCGGTGAAGTCCTCGCCTTCGCCGCGCAGCGTGATCAGCCGGAGCGACGGGTCGTCTTGCGCCTTGCCGATGGCGTCGGCGAGCGCCTCGTACATGGCGACGGTGATCGCGTTGCGCCGCTCGGGCCGGGCGAGCGTGATGGCGAGCACCCCGCCGCCGCTTTCGATCCGCACCTGCTCGCTCATCGCGTTTCCTCTCGCCGAATCGGATGACGGATTGCCCGCCAGCGGCTATTGCCCGGCAAAGCCACGCAGCCAAGGGCCAGCCGACGCATGAAATTCTTCGCCGACACCGCCGAGATCGACGAGATCCGCGAGCTTGCCGCCACCGGGCTGCTCGACGGGGTGACGACCAACCCGAGCCTGGTCCACAAGTCGGGGCGCGATTTCATCGAGGTTCTGCGCGAGATTTCCAAGATCTGCCCGGGCCCGGTCTCGGCCGAGGTCGTCGCGCTCGACTACGACAGCATGATCCGCGAGGCCGAGGTGCTTCGCAAGGTCGCCAAGAACATCGCCATCAAGGTGCCGCTGACCCCCGACGGCCTCAAGGCGTGCAAGGCGCTGACCGGCGAGGGGACGATGGTCAACGTGACCTTGTGCTTTTCGGCCGCCCAGGCGCTGCTCGCGGCCAAGGCCGGGGCGAGCTTCATCTCGCCGTTCGTCGGCCGCCACGACGACGTCGGCTTCGACGGCATGCAATTGGTCGCCGACATCCGCATGATCTACGACAATTACGACTTCGGGACCCAGATCCTGGTGGCCAGCGTCCGCCACCCGGTCCACGTCATCGAGGCGGCCAAGATCGGCGCCGACGTGATCACCGCGCCGCCCAAGATCATCCACCAATTGTTCAAGCACCCGCTGACCGACGCCGGGATCGCGAGCTTCCTCAAGGACTGGCAGGCGAGCGGGCAGAAAATCGGTTAGATCGATTGGAGGTTACCGATGATGATCAGTCTGCTTCTGACTTCCGCCGCCGCGCTCGCTCTGTCGCCCGGCGAGCAACACGACCATTCCCCCAAGCTCGGCAAGCTTGCCTTCGAGACCAGCTGCAGCGCTCCGGCGGACGCCGAGTTCGAGCTCGGTCTGCGCTGGCTCCACTCGTTCGAATATGATCGTGCGGAGAAGCAGTTTCTGAAGGCCGCCGACACCGACCCCGGCTGCGCCATCGCTCATTGGGGCGTCGCCATGGCCAATTACCATCCGCTCTGGGCGCCGCCGACGGCCGCCGAGCTCGACAAGGGCAAGGCGGCGCTGGCCAAGGCGCGGGCGGCCGGAGCGAAGAGCAAGCGCGAGCAGGATTATGTCGCCGCGATCGGCGCATTCTACGACCATAGCGAGCGCCTCGACCACAAGGCCCGGGCGCTGGCCTATAATTCGGCCATGGCGCAGCTTCGCGAGCGCTATCCGGACGATGACGAGGCGGCGGTCTTCTATGCCTTGTCTCAGGTGGCCGCGGGAACGCTCGACAAGGATCCCAATTTCGAGCGTGAGAAAAGCGCGGCCGCGATCCTCAACCAGGTGCTCAAGGAGGAGCCCGATCATCCGGGCGTCGCCCATTACCTGATCCACAGCTTCGATTATCCCCCGCTGGCCGAGCTCGCGCTTCCGGCGGCGCGCCGCTACGCCAGCATCGCGCCGGCCTCGGCGCACGCGCAGCACATGCCCTCGCACATCTTCACCCGGCTCGGGCTGTGGGACGAGGCGATCCGCTCCAACCGCGCCGCGCAGGCCGCGGCGATGGCCCATGCGCGGGCAAGCGGAATGGCCGGCACATGGGACCAGCAGCTGCACGCCATGGACTATCTCGCTTACGCCTATTTGCAGACCGGCCGCGACGTCGACGCCCAGCGGGTGCTCGACGAGCTGCAGGCGATCAAGCAGGCGACTTCGACCCCGACGACCGCCTACGCGGTCAGCGCGGTCCCCGCGCGGGTGCTGCTCGAGCGCCGGCAGTGGAAGGAAGCCGCGGGGTTCGACCTGCCGGCGGACCTCGGCGGCCTCAAGGCCCTGACCGACAACAAATGGGCGATCGCCAATATCCGCTTCGCCAACGCCGTCGGAGCGGCGCGCAGCGGCGACCCCGCGCTCGCCCGGGCGCAGGCCGCCAGGCTCGCCGAGCTCGAGCAGTCGCTGGTTACAGCTCCGGGGGCCTATGACTGGAAGACCCAGGTGTCGATCGAGCGGCAGATCGCCGAAGCGTGGCTCGCTTTCGCCGAAGGCCGAAAGGAGGATTCGGTTCGGTTGATGCGGTCGGCCGCGGACCTCGACGATGCGACCGAAAAACATCCGGTGACTCCGGGCGCCATCCTGCCGGCGCGCGAGCAGCTCGGCGAGCTGCTTCTGGAGCTTGGACGGCCGGCCGAGGCACAGGCCGAGTTCGAGGCGTCGCTGAAGCGCGCGCCGCGGCGGCTCGCCGGACTCTATGGCGCGGCGCGATCGGCGAAGCTCGCCGGCAATGCCGCTGCCGCCCGTCGTCATTATGGCGAGCTCGTCAAGCTGACCCAGGCGAGCGACGGAGGCCGCGCCGAAGTCCAGGAAGCAAGGAGCTTCGTCGCCGAGCTGGCCGGGCGGTAACTCGCGCTCGCCCGGGCACCCCGGCGGGGTGGTAGGAAATTAACCGTCCCCGGGTTACACTTGGGCTCATGGGACGGGTGATCCAGTTCGAGGAACGGGCGGTCGCGCACCTGCGCGAACGGCTCGGCGTGATCGAGGAAGCCAACCAGGATCTGATCGCCTTCGCGCGCGGCCATTCGGGCGCGGTGTCGGCGATCCACGCGGCGGTGATCGCCGCGCTCGAGGCCGACAGCATCGAGGCGCTGCTGCACGTCGTCACCCAGGAATGGCCGCTGATCCTCGGCATCGACGCCGTGGCGCTGTCGCTGATCGTCGGCGACCAGGGATTCCGCGCCGACGGCAATGGCGTCCAAGCGGTCGACCCGCAGATCCTGCGGCGCGCCATCGAGCAGGTCGACGGGGTCGAGATGCGCACCGTGGCGCGGGGCCATCCGCTGTTCGGGCCGGCCTGCGACCTGATCCGCGCCGAGGCGCTGATCCGGATCGATTGCGAGCCGCCGCTTCCATGCGGCCTGATCGCGCTCGGCCAGCGCACGACCCAGAACCTCGATGCCCGCCACGGCTCGGAATTGCTGATGTTCCTAGGCCGCAGCCTTGGCGCTATGCTGCGTCGGTGGCTGACCGACCCGCTCCAGAAGAACTGACCGAAGCGCAACCGGCGCGGGCTCTGGCCGAGCGCTGGGGCAACTATCTCCAGCACGACCGAAGGCGCTCGTCGCACACGGTGCGCGCCTATGTCGCGACCGCCCACCGCTTCGTCGATTTCCTCGGCCGCCACCGCGGCGAGCAGATCGGCCGCTTCGCCCTGCTGGCGCTCAATGCGTCCGACCTGCGCGCCTTTCTCGCCGACCGGCGGGCAAGCGGGCTCGGCGCCTCGTCGGCGGCGCGCGAGCTGTCGGCGGTGCGTGCGTTCCTGAACTATGCGGCCGAGCAGCAGGGCGAGACCGCGCAGCTGCCGCGCACTCGGGCTCCCAAGCGGCCGCGGACCCTGCCGCGCCCGGCTTCGCCCGAGGATGCGATGGGGCTCGCGCACGACGCGGCGGGGGCGGCCTCAGTCGAATGGATCGGGGCGCGCGACCTGGCAATCCTGCTGCTGCTCTACGGCGCCGGGCTGCGGGTCGCCGAAGCGCTGTCGCTGACCGCTCGCGTGCTTCCGGTCGGGGCGGCGATCCGGGTGATCGGCAAGCGCTCCAAGTCGCGGGTGGTGCCGATCGTGCCCGCGGTCGCCCAGGCGATCGAGGATTATGTCCGCCAGTGCCCGTTCCAACTGACCGGCGACGCGACTTTGTTCGTCGGCGCGCGGGGCGGGCCGTTGAACGGCGATCTGGTGCGGCGCTCGGTGCGCTCGGCGCGCCAGCGGCTGGGCCTGCCCGACAGCCTCACCCCGCACGCGCTGCGCCACAGCTTCGCGACCCATCTGCTGGCCCGCGGCGCCGACCTTCGGGCGCTCCAGGAGCTGCTCGGCCACGCGAGCCTGTCGTCGACCCAGATCTACACCGCGGTCGACGCGGCGCGGCTGCTCGACGTCTACCGCCACGCGCATCCGCGCGCCTGAGCCTCGCTTTTTCCGGAAGGTTTGCCGCGGCGTCACCGGCCAGTGGGGGAGACGGTCGCGCCGCGGCCCCGCCGGCTTGAAGCAAGGCCGGTAAACAGTCCACTAAAGAACCGATATGGTGCTTTTGGAAGCTGCCGACCGCGCAAATTCTTCAGATAAGTTAATCCAAATCGGATTCTTCTCTGCGGTCGTCCTGATGGCGGTGGGTCCATAGCCGCCACACATAGCCGGCGGCGAGCACAACCAGCACTGCGTTGGACACCGGGCCGACCATCCGCTCGACCTCGGTGACATTGTCCTGCAGCTTGTAGCCGGCGCCGGCGAGGATCGTCGTCCAGCCGGCGGTCCCGAGCAGCGAGGCTGCAAAGAAGCTCTTGAAGCGCATCCGAAGCAGCCCGGCCGGAACCGACACCAAGGAGCGGACGGTCGGCAGCAGCCGGCCGAAGAACACGAAAAACGTGCCGTGCTGGGCGAACCAGCGCTCGGCCCGGGCGACCTCGGGCCAGCTGATCGTCAGCCAGCGCCCGTAGCGGGTGATCAGCGGCTTCAGCCGGTGAACCCCGAGGGCTCGGGCGGCGAGGTACCAGACGGTGTTGCCGAGCATCGCCCCGGCGGTGCCCGACGCGACCACGGGGATGAATCCGAGCTTGCCCTTGGCCGCGGCCATGCCGGCGATCGGCATGATCACCTCGGACGGGATCGGCGGGAAGATGGTCTCGAGGAACATCAGGAAGGCGACGCCCAGGTAGCCCGATTGCTCGATCAGGCGGATCACCCAGTCGCTCATGAAAAGGCGCTCATCCGGTTCGGCCGCGGCCGCGCTCGCCGAGGCGGCGCTCGACGGCCGCCCAGAACATGGCGGGCGTATCGCTCCCGTTCAGCGCGTCGATGGCGACGATTCCGGTTGGGGAAGTGACGTTGATCTCGGTCAGCCATTTGCCGCCGATCACGTCGAGGCCGACGAACAGCAGGCCGCGCTTCCGGACCTCGGGGGCGAGCGCGGCGCAAATCTCCTCCTCGCGCGCCGTGAGCTGCGTCTTGGCCGGCTTGCCGCCGACGGCGAGGTTGGAGCGGATCTCGCCTTCGCCGGGGAGCCGGTTGATGGCGCCCGCGACCTCGCCGTCGATCAGGACGATGCGCTTGTCGCCCTCGGCGATCTCGGGGAGAAACGCCTGCACGACATGCGGTTCGCGATAGGCGCCGTTGAACAGCTCGATCAGCGAGGCCAGGTTCTGAGCGTCGCGGCCGATGCGGAAGATCGACCCGCCGGCGAAGCCGTGCAGCGGCTTGACGACGATCTCGCCATGCTCGGCGAGGAATTTGCGGGTCAGCCCCAGCGACCGGGTAACCAGCGTCGGCGGCATGAACTGCGCGAAGTCGAGCACCCACAGCTTTTCGGGCGCGTTGCGGACGCTGGCCGGGTCATTGACCACCAGCGTCTCGCCCTGGATCCGCTCGAGCAGATGGGTGGCGGTGATATAGCCCAGGTCGAAGGGCGGATCCTGGCGCATCAGCACGACATCCACGTCGCGGCCGAGATCGAGGATTTCCGGCTCGCCGAAGCGGTAATGATCGCCGGCCACCGGCTGCACCGTGACCGGGCGCGCCATCGTCCACAGGCGCCCTTGAGCGTAGCTGAGGTCCCCGGGCGTGTAATGATGGAGGCTGTGCCCGATCTCTTGCGCCTTGAGCATGATCGCGAAGGTCGAATCGGCGGCGATGTTGATCGCCTCGAGCGGGTCCATCTGCACTGCGACGCGAAGCGGCATGGCCGCGCGCCTAGGCGAGCCGCCCGCCTTTGTCACCCCGAGCCTATCCCTGCCAGATGTCGGCGAGATGGCGCGGCCAGCGGCGCGGGACGATGAAGATCGCGTCGATCCGGAGCTCGTCGCCGTCGCGCATGTAGCGCGGCGCGAGCCGCTCGGCGGCGACGGCCACCCGGCGCAGCCGGTAGGCATCGAGCGAGAATACGGCCGCGTCCTCGGTCGCGCGCGCCTTGACCTCGACGAACGCGAGCGTCCGGCCGCGGCGCGCGACGATGTCGACTTCGCCGCCGGGCACTCGGGCGCGGCGCGCGACGATCCGCCAGCCGTGCAGCCGGAGCCACAGCGCGGCCAGCGTCTCGGCGCCGCGGCCGCGCTTTTCCGCCGCGTATCGGTTCATTGCGCCGCCAGCTGAAGCGCCCGCGCATAGGCGCGCTTCCTCGGCACCCCGAGCCGTGCCGCGACCTCGGCCGCGGCGCGCGACGGCGACAGTCGGGCCAGTGCCTCGCCGAGCGCGGCATCGAGGTCGGACTCGCTTGGCCCTTCGCCCGCGGCCGGCGGGCCGACGACGATGACGATCTCGCCCCTGCGCGCGGCACCGGCATAGCGCTCCGCAAGCTCGGCCAGCGTTCCGGTCACGCACTCCTCGTGCAGCTTGCTGATTTCGCGCGCGACCGCCGCCTCGCGCGCGCCGAGGCCCTGCGCGAGAGCGGCGAGCGTGCCGGCCAGCCGGGGTCCGGTTTCGTAGAGGATCAGGGTCGCCCGGATGCCGGCGATCTCGCCGATCGCGTCATTGCGCGCTTTCTCCTTGGGCGGCAGGAATCCGGTGAACAGGAAGCGGTCGGTCGGCAGGCCGGCTAGGGTCAATGCGGCGACCGCCGCGCACGGCCCCGGCACCGTGTGCACCGGATGGCCGGCGGCGCGCGCCGCCCGGACCAATTTGTAGCCGGGGTCGGAGATCAGCGGAGTCCCGGCGTCGCTGATCAGCGCGACGGCCTCGGTTCCGAGCCGGGCGACGATCGCGGCGCGCTCCGCTTCGCTCGTGTGGTCGTGGTAGGTCGCCATCGGCGCCCTGGCGCCGGCGTGCGCGAGCAGCTTGGCGCTGACCCTCTTGTCCTCGGCCAGGATGCGGTCCGCGCGGCGCAGCGTCTCGGCGGCGCGCGGCGACAGGTCGGCGAGATTGCCGATCGGAGTCGCGACGACGTAGAGGCCGGGGGGCAGGGGCTCGTCCATAGGCTGGCCCCAAGCATCGCATCATCCCCGCCGGGGCTGCAAGCAAGCCCTTGGGGAAGCGTCGGAAATTCCCCTTTGCAAACGCTCGAAAAAGGCGCATTCTCCTGTGATTATCGGGTCTTAAGAGGTCCGGGAAATGTTCACGGCGTTCACATCAATCATCCTCGCAGCGCTTCTCCAGAGCGCCGCGATCAACGGCCAGCGCGACAAGTATGAGGCCTGCCTCACCCAGGCGTTCGAAAGCGCCAAGACGCAGAAAATGCCCGCCGAGGCGCTCGACGCCCATCTTCGCCAGGCTTGCACGTCGATCGAGGAAAGCTTCGAGGGGGCGCTGATCGCGTTCGACCTGAAGAACAAGGTGCCGCGCAAGCAGGCGGCGGCCGACGCCCAGCTCCAGGTCAACGATCTGGTCGACAATCTGGTCGAGCGGTATCGGGCGATGGCGGCCCGCCAGTAGGCGGCTCAGCCGACCGCAATCTCGGCGAGCACGCGATCCAGCACCAGCCGGCCCGCCGGGGTCGCCGCGATTCGGCCGCCGTCGCGCTCCACATGGCCGCTTCGGGCGAGCCGGTCGACCGCCGTCCAGTCGACGATGGAATCGAGGCCGAAGCGCTCGGCAATGGAGCCGGCGTCGATGCCCTCGGCCAGCCTTAACCCCATCACCAGCGCTTCGTCGGCGGCCTGGGTGGCGGCCAGCGGCTCGTCTTCGGCGATGCCGTGGCCGTCGCGGGCGAGGGCGGAGAGGAAATTCTCGGGCTTGCGGTGGCGGACCGTGCGCCGGGCGAGGCGGCGGCCGTGGGCGCCGGGGCCGACTCCGGCATAATCGCCATAGCGCCAGTAGGCGAGGTTGTGGCGGCTCTCCTCGCCGGGTCGGGCGTGGTTGCTGATCTCATAGGCGGGCAGGCCCGCGGCGGCGGTGCGCTCGGCGGTTAGCTCGTAAAGCGCCGCGGCGCGGTCGGCGTCGAGCGCCTCGAGCTTGCCGGCCGCGGCCAGCGCGGCGAAGCGCGTGCCCGGCTCGATGGTCAGCTGGTAGAGCGACAGATGGCCGGTGCCGAGCGCCAGAGCGCGGTCGAGAGCCGTGCTCCACCAAGCCTCGCTGTCGCCGGGCAGAGCGTAGATGAGGTCGAAGCTGACCCGCCGGAAATGCCGCTGCGCGGTGGCCAGCGCCTCGAGCCCCTCGCGGGCCGAATGGGCTCGGCCGAGGAAGGCGAGGCGGTCGTCGTCGAAGCTCTGCAGCCCCAGCGACAGGCGGTTGACTCCCGCCGCGGCGAGATCGGCGAAGCGGGCCGCCTCGACCGAATTGGGGTTGGCCTCGAGCGTGATCTCGAGGCCGTCCGCCGCCGGCCAATGGTCGAGCGCCGCCTCGATCAAGGCGGCGACGGTCGCGGGCTCCATCAGCGACGGGGTGCCGCCACCGAAGAAGATCGAGGTCAGCCGGCGGCCGGCAAGCAGGCGCGCCTCATAGGCGAGGTCGGCGAGCAGCGCGGCCCGCCACTCGGCCTGGTCCACCGCCGCTCGGACATGGCTGTTGAAGTCGCAATAGGGGCATTTGCTGACGCAGAACGGCCAGTGGACGTAGAGGGCCAATTTCCCCTCCCCTGCAGGGGAGAGTTGGAGCCGCAAAGCGGCGGAGGGGTGGGGGAGTTCTTGGGCTCGCGGCCGCTCGCCGACACCCCCAGCCCCTCCCCTGAAGGAGAGGGGAGCATTCATTTGAGAGCGGCGACCAGCTTGCGGAACGCCTGGGCGCGGTGGCTGATCTTGTGCTTTTCGGCCGGGTCCATCTCGCCGAAGGTGTGCTGGTGGCCGGCGGGCACGAACATCGGGTCGTAGCCGAAGCCCTTGTCGCCCCGCGGCGGCCAGACGAGTGTCCCGTCGACGCGGCCCTCGAAGCCCTCGATCTGCCCGTCGTTGGGCCAGGCGAGCGACAGAGCGCAGGCGAAATGGGCGTCGCGGCTCGCGTCCGGCCCGGTCTCCTCGAGCCGGCTCCACACCCGCTCCATCGCCCGCATCCAGTCGCGGTTGCCCTGCTCGTCCTCGGCCCAGCGCGCCGAGAAGATTCCGGGCAGCCCGTGCAGCGCATCGACGGCAAGGCCGCTGTCATCGGCCAGCGCCGGCAATCCCGACAGGTCGGCCGCTTCGCGCGCCTTCAGATCGGCATTGTCGAGGAAGGTGTTGCCGATCTCCTCGGGCTCGGGGAGGCCGAGCTCCTCGGCGCCGACGCAGGCGACCCCGAGCGGCTCGATCAGCTCGGCGATCTCGCGCAATTTGCC
>DASTZO010000103.1:0-5530 GCA_035764265.1 Sphingomicrobium sp. | reverse complement strand
GAGCTCGAGCGGATCGCCGGCTATGCCTGGGCCCGAATCGAGCGGGCGGCGGCGACCGGGCGGACGGTGACCCTGAAGGTCAAGTTCGCCGACTTCGAGCTGATCACCCGCTCGAAGAGCTTTGCCGCGCCGATTCCCGACCTTGCGGGCTTCGCCGCGGCCGGCCAGGCGCTGCTTGCCGGACTCCATCCGCTGCCCAAGGGCATAAGGCTGCTCGGCCTCGGGCTGCACAATCTCGTCGACCCCGAGATCGAGCCGCCGCTGCAGCTTGGGCTGGCGATTTAGCCAAACCTATGCTATAAAATCGCCCGCGAAGGTCGCCGCGATTCCGCAGCGGCCGGAACTAGCAGGAACGTTACCAGGCGACAGAGCCGCGACCGTTGGTCGTTTTGGGGGACGATGCGAAACGTGTCGGCTCTTGGCGCCGTAAGTGGAAAGGAAAATAATGGCTTCCAAAGCGCTGAGCTTCGATGTTGGCGATTATGTCGTTTACCCCAAGCATGGAGTTGGCCGGGTGGTCGAGCTTCAGAGCACTGAGATCGCCGGAATTCGTCTCGACCTCTATGTGCTGCGCTTCGAGAAGGAGCGCATGACCCTTCGCGTGCCCGTCAACAAGGCGGATGCGGTCGGGATGCGCAAGCTGTCGTCCGACAAGACCATGAAGGACGCGCTCGAGACACTGAAGGGCAAGCCCAAGGTCAAGCGCACCATGTGGTCGCGCCGGGCCCAGGAATATGAGGCGAAGATCAACTCGGGCGACCTGACGTCGATCGCCGAGGTGACCCGCGACCTGTTCCGCGCCGACGACCAGCCCGAGCAGAGCTATTCGGAGCGGCAGATCTTCGAGGCCGCCTCGTCGCGCCTGGCCCGCGAGCTGGCGGCGATGGAGCAGACCGACGAGAAAGCGGCGCTGGCCAAGATCCTCGAGATTCTGAACGAGGCGGCCGCGATCCACAACAAGTCCAAGGAGCTCGCGGCCTAAGGCCGCGCGGTCCAAGGGGGCAGGTTAAGGGCGCGCTCCTTCGCGGGGCGCGCCCTTTTCTTTGTGACTGGATGCCCCGCACGACCCGTCCCCATGTCCTCACTGGGCCGGAAGCGGCATGGCGTCCGTTTCTTTTGCCTTGCCGACCCTCCCCGAGTTGGTGTATTGCTGTTCTAATACAGCATCAGGGAGGATCACATGCAAAAGGCGATACTCGCAGGGATGGTCGCCGCCGCGGCGGCCTCGTCGGGCTGCGCCAAGGACCGCCAGGAATCGGCTGGGCCGGCGACCACCCGCAACTACCCGGTCGGGGCGTTCGACCGGATCGAGGTCGCCGGCCCCTATGACGTGACCGTCGCCACCGGCAGCGCCCCGTCCGTCCGCGCCAGCGGCGGCGAGCGGGCGATCGAGCGGATGGTGGTCGAGGTCAAGGGCGGGACTCTCAGGATCCACCCCAGGAAGCGCTCGGGGCTGCATTTCGGCTGGTCGAAGAGCCACCCAGTGAAGCTCACCGTGACCGTGCCGCGCCTGGCGGCCGCGGAAATTGCCGGCTCGGGCGACATTTCCGTCGACAAGGTCGCGGGCGATTCTTTCGAGGCCGGAGTCGCCGGCTCGGGCAATGTCCGGCTGGGCGAGGTCAACGTCAAGCGGCTGAAGGCGGGCATCGCCGGCTCGGGCGAGATCAGCGCCGGCCGCGGCCGGGCGCTGGCCGCCGACTATGAGATCGCCGGATCGGGCGACATCGACGGCGCGGGCGTGATCGCCGAGACCGCGGCCGTGTCGATCGCCGGATCGGGCAATGTCGCCGCCCACGCGACGGGAACGGCGTCCGTGGAAATCGCCGGATCGGGCGACGTGCGCGTGACCGGCGGCGCCAAGTGCAGCGTCAGCAAGGCGGGCTCGGGCAACGTCCAATGCTCGTAGGCGGCCGCGCTTAAAGGCGATCTTAACCATGAGGCGGTGAAGGTGCGCGCCATGCGCACCCTCCTGCCTTTTGGCCTGCCCGCCCTCGCCGTCCTCGCCTGCACCGCCGCCCCGGCCGGCGCGGCGACCCGCAACTTCGGAGTCAGCGGCTTCGACCGGATCCGCGTCGACGGCCCGTACAAGGTCCGCCTGGCGACCGGGGTCGCGCCGTTCGCGGTCGCGACCGGCGGCTCGGCCGCGGCGCTCGATTCGGTCGCCATCGACGTCCAGGGGCGGACGCTGGTGGTGCGCACCAACCGCTCGACGTGGGGCGGCTATCCGGGCGAGGCCAGGGGGCCGGTCGAGATCAGCATCGGCACCCACGATCTCAATGCCGCCTGGCTCAACGGCTCGGGCACCCTGGCGATCGACAAGGCCCGCGGCCTGTCGTTCGACCTGTCGGTCCAGGGCGCGGGCTCGGCGAGCATCGGCTCGGTCGCGGTCGACCAGCTGAAGGTCTCGATTTCCGGCACCGGCAGTGCGAGCGTCGCCGGCGCCGCGCCCCGGCTGACCGCGATCGTCCGCGGCATTTCGACCCTCGACGCGGCGGGACTGGTTGCCAGGGACGCGACCATCGGCGCGCAGGGGCCGGCGACGGTCAGACTGACGGTCACCAACAGCGCGAAGATCGACGCTCAGGGCGCGGCGACGGTCGAGCTCGCCGGACGGCCGGGATGCACCGTCAAGGCGGCCGGATCGGCGAGCGTCAGCGGCTGCCGCTAGCTACTGAACGGTCGCGCGAGACTCGACCCCCGACAGGAAATTCCACAGCGCGCCGGCCAGCTCCTCGCCGGCGGCGACCGCTTCGGAGCGCTGATCCTCGGGCAGGCGGTCGAGCAATTCGCGGCAGACGGCGCTGTGCTCGACGTCGGCACTCTCGTGGACCCGGAAGAAGCGCAGCGTCGGCTCGTCGTCGATCCCGTAGCGCTCGACCAGGCCCTCGATCTTGGCGCTGGCGACCCCGGGGAACTGGCTTTCGTAGGCGTAGAGGGCTCCGAGGCCGGACGCGTAGGAGCGGCGCGACAGGCGACGGAAGGTCTCGATCAGCGCCTCGGTCTCGGGGTTGAGCCGCTGCTCGCGGACCGCATCCTCGCTTTCGCCCAGGCCGCAGGCGAACATCAGCCACAGGCTCGCATGGTCCTGCTTGCCGGCCTCGATCCCCTCTTCCTCGGCAAGGTTCTCGGCCAGCATCCGCCGGCCGTCGCGGTCGGGGCAGGCGCTGTGCACCGCGCTCACCGCGCGCGGGAACGCCTCGACATGGTGGAAATATTGCCGAGCGTAGCCGCGCAGTGTGTCGAGCGGCAGCCGCCCCTCGGTCCACGCCCGGTAGAAGGGATGGCTGAGCATCGCGCGGGCAGCGACCTTCGAATCGATTGCCGCCGAAACCGAGAACTGGGTCATGCCATGCCTCCTGGGATAGGGATTGAACGGCGGCGATAACTCGCGCGCCCCGGCGCGACAAGTCAGAGACGATGGTCGAGAGCCGTCCGAATCAATCCCTGGTAGGCCCGTTGGCGGGGCTCGCTCCATCCGGCGTACTCACCGTCAAGGTCTCGGCAAATCTCGTCGATCTGCATCCCTTCGTCCAGCATTGCCCGCGCTCGAGCGAAGTCCTCCTCGCCGATCTCGTAGACCTCCGGAGCGCCGACGTGCCACCGGACAGGGACATCGCCGCGCAGCCCGGCCTCGATCTTCTCGGCGAGATCGTCCGAAATCGTGCGCATCAAATCGTTCCGATCCGCCGGATCGGCTCGTCGTTCCATCTTGCGATCGAAATTGAGAACCTGAAGGAAGGTGATCAACGTCAGCACCGCGAGGATCCCGCTGATCAATAACAGCCCATTGGCCGGAGTCGCCGCCAGATAAGTAAAGACGGTGCCGACAAGCAGGAACCCGACGATCAAGGCCGACAGTGCGCGGTAGATATTCCTGAGCACGATTCGCGGATCGAATGAAACCGACGTGGCCCGTTCGACGCTTTTCGCCGGCGGCTGCTGCACCGGCCGGATGCCGACGGGCACGTCGCGATGGAACACGGCCCGGGCGGAGGTGCCGGCGAGGGTCGACCGGACATTCCGGCCGGACTCGCGCGGAGGCGGGGCGGAGAGGAGGTGGATCCCGACCATCGCCAAAAGCACGAAGACCCCCACGAAGACGACGGCCGAAAGAGCCCAGGAATCGGCGAGGATCTCCTGCAGATATTGCACCATCGGACTTCTCAGGCCTCATCGGCGAACAATGGGCTCCGGCCAAGAGTAACACGGGCGTCGCTGCTGGAAAACATCGGCCGGCGCGGCCGAAAAACTTGGTCCCGCGCCGGCGCAGTCAGACCAGCGCCAGCGCCGCCAGCCGGCCGTAGAGGTGCGGCGGGAGCTCGCCGACGCCCGAGCCGTCGCCCTCGGCCGGCGGGGCGCTCGATTCTTCCATGTAGCGCCAGCCCTGGTGGCCGCGCTTGGGCTGGGCCGAGATGATGACCAGATCGGCCGAGCAGACGATGTCAATCCGGCCGTCGGGGCGGTCCTCGAAGCGCAGGATTTGCTGGCAGGCGACCAGCCGGTGCCGGACGATCCAGTAGAGCGAGCCGCCGATGAGCTCGTCGGCGCGCCTGGGGCGCATCCGGGTGACGACCCGCACCTCGCCGCGCACGTCCCGGCCGGCGATCCGCTTCTCGAGCGCCTCGATCGTCCGGCAGCCGAACGCGACCTTGGTCAGATGGAGCCTGGGCACGCCCCTGGAAATGGGAGCTCAGGCCGGCGATGGCAATCGCCTAGCCGACCAGCCCGGCCGCCGTCGCAAGCCCGAGGAACAACAGGAAGCCCATCGAATCGGTTACCATGGTCACGAACACGCTGCTGGCGACCGCCGGGTCGGTCCCGGCCCGCTCGAGCGCCAGCGGCACCAGCACTCCGGCCAGCCCGGCAACGATGATGTTGAACAGCATCGCGACGGCGATCACCGCTCCCAGCGCCTGGCTTCCGAGCACCAGCGTCACCCCGGCCCCGATCAGCGCCGCGACCGTGATTCCGTTGAGGATCGCGACCCGCAGCTCGCGGCCGACCGCCCGCCAGCGGTTGGACCCGGTCAGCTGGTTGGTGGCGATCGCGCGCACGGTGACGGCCAGGGTCTGGGTGCCGGCGTTGCCGCCGACCCCGGCGACGATCGGCATCAGCACCGCAAGCGTCACCAGCTGCGCGATCACGTCCTCGAACCGCGAGATGATGAACGAAGCGAGGCTGGCGGTGACGAGGTTTGCGACCAGCCAGCGCACCCGGGCCACGTAAGCCTCGCGGATCGGCTCGTTGATGTCACCTTCGCCCGCGCCGGAGAGAAGCATCACGTCCTCGCCGGCTTCCTCCTGGATGATGTGGACGACGTCGTCGACGGTGATCTGGCCGACCAGCCGTCCGGCGTCGTCCACCACAGCGGCTGAGATCAGCGCGTATTTCTGGAAGCGCAGCGCGACTTCCTCCTGGTCCATCGTCACCGGGATCAGCGTCTGGTCGCGCTTCATCACGTCGGTCAGCGCGACGTTGCGCGGGGTGCGCAAGATCCACGACAGCTTGCAGGTGCCGACCGGGTGATGCC
>DASTZO010000102.1:0-6441 GCA_035764265.1 Sphingomicrobium sp. | reverse complement strand
GCTTTCGCTTCCTGCTCCGGCGACTGCGGGAAGATCGCCGAGCGGTACTGGGTGCCGATGTCGTTGCCTTGGCGGTTGAGCTGGGTCGGGTCGTGGGTGGCGAAGAAGATGTCGAGCAGGTCCTCGTAGCGGACCTGCGCGGGGTCGAAGGTGATCCGGATCGCCTCGGCGTGGCCGGTGTCGCCGCCGCACACCTGCTTGTAGGTCGGGTTGATCGTGTCGCCGCCGGTGTAGCCGCTTTCGACCGATTCCACTCCGGCGACGTCGAGGAACACCGCCTCGGTGCACCAGAAGCATCCGCCGGCAAGAACCGCGACTTCGTCCGCCATTTGCCTGCTCCTTTCCCGGGAAGCACGGCAGATAGTGCGGCGGCAGTGGCCCTTAAAGGCCTATTTGGACTGGTAGCTCGCCTTGAGGCTGGCGAGTTCGAGCCGTTTCCCGACCCATTCGGCGAGCTCTTCGAACTTGAGCTCCTGGTCGAACACGATTCCGGCGCGGCGGTCGGCGAACCAGCGGACCTGGCCCTTGACCGGCCGAAGGCTCTCGACGACGACGACGACGTCCTTGCCGAGGCAATATTCCTCGATCGGCTCGACCTTCATCCCGCCCAGGGAAATGTCGTGCACGTCGACCGTGTAATAGACCTTGCCGACGCGGATCGAGGCCTTGCAGCTGACGTCCAGCCGCGGCGGGCGCGGGCGGAAGCCGTGGCGCGGCTTGCGCCCGGCGAGCAGCTCGCCGAGATCGACGTTCTGGTCGAACTTGAGGCCGACGGTGCCCTCGCGAATCCAGACGACGCTCGACGGGATGGTCTGCGAGGACAGCTCGACGGTGACATGCTCGCCGACGTTGGGCGGCACCTGCACGGTCTCCGCCATCAGCCCGCCGGCGGAGATATTGCGCACCCGGATCAGTTGCTCGCAGTCGTGGCCGACCAGCTTCGCGACCCGGAGCGTCGGCAACAGCCGCGCATCGGTGCGGCGCTCGCACGGCCGCGGCACCTCCGTCGACAAAGTGAAAGTCGTCGATTCGAAGGTGGCGTCGTCCTGGTTCCAGACCGTTTCCGGCTTCTTTCGAATGAGCGATCCGAACATTCGAATGGTCTCCAAGGCGCGAGGAAACCGCACCAATTCGGGACTTTATGGCGCGCATAGTTAAAAAGCCGTTTCATCGTTTGACCTGATCGGCCCAAAGAGCGCAGTGCAACGCGACGAGGGGTGAGGAGGAGGTGCAGGCATGAAGCAGCCCCGGCTGCTGCTGGTCGACGACGAGCCGGCTCTCGCCGACTTCATCGCCAGCGCCGCTCGGGAATGCGGCTTCGACGCCACGCTGACCTCGGACGACGAGCAGTTCCGCGAGGAGTTCCGAGCGATTCGGCCGGACATGGTCGTGCTCGACCTTGGAATGCCGGGCATGGACGGCATCGAGCTGCTCCGCTTCCTTGCCGAGGAGCGCTTCCAGTCGCCGGTGCTGATCATCAGCGGCTTCGACCGCCGGGTGCTCGAAAGCGCTTTCCGGCTCGGCGAGGCGCGCGGGCTGACGATGGTCGGGCCGCTCGAGAAGCCGGTCCGGCTCGAAGCGCTCGAAAGCCTCCTGACCGAGCTTAAGTCAACGCTGGTGCAATGACCGCTCGTCCCGAGTTGGCGCTGGTCGAGGGCTTCGAGCGGGCGCTGCTCAATCACCGGCTGCACATGGTCTACCAGCCCAAGGTCCGGTTGCGCGACGGCGCCCTGACCCGGGTCGAGGCGCTGGTCCGCTGGGACGACCCGCAGTTCGGCTCGGTGGCTCCGTCGCGCTTCGTGCCGCTGGCCGAAAAGCACGGCCTCATCGAGGAGCTGACCCAGTGGGGGCTTCGGACCACGCTTCGCCAGTGGCTCAAGTGGCGCGAGGAAGGCATCGACACCTCGATCGCCTTCAACATCTCGGCGCTGAGCCTCGAGCAGCTCGATTTTCCCGACCTGGTCGAGCGGATGTGCCGGGCGCTCGACGTGCCGACCGACCGGCTGGTGCTCGAGCTGACCGAGAGCGCGACCCAGCCGCTGATCAAGCTGATGGACACTCTGACCCGGTTCCGGATCAAGGGCATCGGCCTTGCCATCGACGATTTCGGGACCGGCTATTCGACCCTGATGCAGCTTCGCCAACTGCCGTTCACCGAGGTCAAGATCGACCGCTTCTTCGTCAGCGACGCGGTCACGTCCCAGGAATCGCGGCTGATCGTCAAGACCATCGTCGAGCTCGCCCACGGGCTCGGCCTGACCGCAACCGCGGAAGGGGTCGAGACCCGCGAGCAGCTGCAGTCGCTGGCCGAGCTCGGCTGCGACGTCGCGCAGGGCTATCTGATCTCGCAGCCCCTCGAGCCGGACGCGCTGCACAGCTGGAAAACGGAGTTCCGCGGGCGCTGGCCGGGGCTGATCGAGGACGAGGGCCTCGCCCTATGGAGCTACGTCGAATCTGATCCCTTGCGCTAGCGGCAGGTCGCTGCCGTAGTTGATGGTGTTGGTCTGGCGCCGCATGTAGGCGCGCCAGCTGTCGGAGCCGCTCTCGCGCCCGCCGCCGGTCTCCTTCTCGCCGCCGAACGCGCCGCCGATCTCCGCCCCCGACGGGCCGATGTTGACGTTGGCGATCCCGCAATCCGATCCGGCCGCGGCGATGAACCGCTCGGCCTCGCGCAGGTCATTGGTGAAGATCGACGACGACAGGCCCTGGGCCACCGCATTGTTGAGCGCGATCGCCTCGTCGAACGCACAATAGCGCAGCACGTAGAGGATCGGCGCGAACGTTTCCTCGAGGACCGTGCCCTGCTGCGCCGGAACCTCGACGATCGCGGGGCGCACGTAGAATCCGCCCGGGACCGCCTCGACCCGCTCGATCTTGTCGCCGAGCACCTTGGCCATGGCGTCGAACGCCGCTTCGTCGATCAGCGGCCCGATCAGCGTGCCCGGCTCGCGCGGGTCGCCGATCGCGGCGCGGGCGAACAGGTCGCGCAGGCGCGTCACCAGCGCATCGGCGATGCTGTCGTGGACGATCAGCCGGCGAAGCGACGTGCAGCGCTGGCCGGCCGTGCCCGCGGCGGAGAACAGGATGGCGCGCCCGGCGAGCTCGAGGTCGGCGCTGGGGGCGACGATCATCGCATTGTTGCCGCCGAGCTCGAGCAGCGAGCGGCCGAACCGCTGCGCGACTCGCGGGCCGACGCTGCGCCCCATCGCGGTCGAGCCGGTCGCCGAAACCAAAGCGATGCGCGGGTCGTCGACCAGCGCCCCGCCAATGTCGCGCCCGCCCTGGACCAGCTGCAACAGCCCGTCGGGCGCGTCCCCGAACCGCTGCAGCGCGCGCTCCGCCAGCGCCATCGTCGCGGCGGCCGTCAGCGGGGTCTTCTCGCTCGGCTTCCACACCACCGGGTCGCCGCAGACCAGCGCCAGCGCCGCGTTCCACGCCCACACCGCGACCGGGAAATTGAACGCGCTGATCACCAGGACCGGGCCCAGCGGGTGCCATTGCTCGATCATCCGGTGGTTCGGGCGCTCGCTGGCGATGGTCAGGCCGTACAACTGGCGCGACAGACCGACCGCGAAGTCGCAGATGTCGATCATCTCCCGGACCTCGCCGAGGCCTTCCTGGACGATCTTGCCGGTCTCGAGCGTCACCAGCCGGGCGAGCGGCTCCTGCGCCGCGCGCAACTCCTCGCCGATCAGCCGCACCAGCTCGCCGCGCCGCGGCGCCGGAACGCTGCGCCAGTGCAGGAAGGCGGTCGACGCCCGCTCGCAGGCGGCGGCGGGATCGCCGGTGACCACCCGCCCGATCGGCCGTCCGTCGATCGGCGACCCGCTGACCAGCTCGCCGGCCGACGCGTCGACTCCCAGCCGGTCGAGGATCGCCGCGGCTTCGTCGGCCGGGCTCATGCCAGCAGCTCCTTCGCCTTGGCCATCGCCGCGACCCCGGCGTCGATCGTCTGGTCCTTCTTGCCGAAGCACAGCCGGACCAGATGCCGCGGCGGATCGGCCTCCGCGAACGCCGACAGCGGCACCACCGCGACCCCCGCTTGCTCGACCGCCACGGCCGCGAAGCCCTCGTCGTCGAGAGCGATCCCCGACGCCGCCAGGTCGACGCACAGGAAATAGGTCGAGGCGGCGTCGAGCACCGCGAATCCGGCGTCGCGCAGCCCCTGCGTCATCCGGTCGCGGGCGCGCTCGAAGCGCTGCTTCATCGGCTCGATCCACGAATCGCCCTCGCCGAGCCCGAACGCGACCGCCGACTGCAGATTGGGCGCCGTCGAGAAGGTCAGGAACTGGTGCGCGCGCGCCGCGACGGCCGCCATCTCCGGAGCCGCGACCATCCAGCCGACCTTCCACCCGGTCAGCGAAAAGATCTTGCCGGCCGATCCGATCTTGATCGTCCGTGCCGCCATCCCCGGCAGCGACGCGAGCGGCGTGAAGCGCCCGCCGTCGAGAGCGATATGCTCCCACACCTCGTCGCTGATCACCGTCAGGTCGTGCTCGCGCGCGACCGCGGCGACCGCTTCCAGCTCCGCTTCGTCGAACAGCCGCCCGGCCGGGTTGTGCGGGTTGTTGAACAGGATCGCGCGGGTGTTCGGCCCGACCGCCGCCGCGAGCCCGTCGCGCTCGATGCGCCAGCCCGGCGGCTTCAGAGCCACCTCGCGGACCGTCCCGCCCGCCCGCCGGATCATCGGCGCGTAGCAATCGTAGGCCGGGGTCAGGATGATCATTTCGTCGCCCGGCCGGACCGTCGCCAGGATCGCCGCTCCGAGTGCTTCGGTCGCGCCGCTGGTCACGCAGACATGATCGGCGTCGATCGCGAGGCCCTGGTGGCGGTTGTAGTGCGCGGCGACCGCCGCTCGCAGCGGCGGCAGACCGCGCGACGGCGGGTACTGGTTCGAGCCTTCGGTGAGCGCCCGCGCCGCCGCGTCGAGGATCGCTTCGGGCCAGCCGAAGTCGGGGAAGCCCTGCCCCAGGTTCACCGCGCCGTGCCTGGCGGCGAGCGCCGACATGCGCTCGAACACGCTGGTTCGCATCTGCTCGTAAAGCGGATTCAAGCGCGTCTCCTCGCCAGCTTCGCGGTCCTTAGCGCGCGGGCGCCGCTCCGACGAGACGTAGCTTTCGGTGCAGGGAGATTGGCTGGGGCGGCAGGATTCGAACCTGCGAATGCCGGTACCAAAAACCGGTGCCTTACCACTTGGCGACGCCCCAGCAGGCGGGCCCGTCTTGCGGGAGAGGCGGCGCTTATACCCCGGAACGGGACGAGAAAAGGGCCTAGCGGTTGGGAATGCGCCCGTTGACCGTGTCGTCATAGTCCCGGGCGAGCTGGCGGGACAGGTCGCCGACGGCGAAGCTCCACGGGCCGGCCGACCGGACGAAGGTCACTTCGGCCGCGCTTCCGGTCAGGAACATCTGCTCGAAGCTCTCGAGCTCCTCGGGCCAGATCGCCCGCTCGACCACCTCGACCCCGCGGTTGCGCGCCAGGTCCATCACCGTCCGCCGGGTGATCCCGTCGAGGAAGCAGTCGGGCGTCGGCGTGTGGATCGCGCCGTCGCGCACGAAGAAGACGTTGGCGCCCGTCGCCTCCGCCACCTGCCCGCGCCAGTCGAGCATCAGCGCGTCGTCGTAGCCGCGCCCTTCCGCCTGCTGCCGCGACAAAGTCGCGATCATGTACAGGCCGGCCGCCTTGGAATGCACCGGCGCGGTGTAGGGCGCGGGCCGGCGGTAGCGGGCGATGTCGAGCCGGATGCCCTTCTCGGCCAGCTTGGGGTCGAAATATTTGCCCCATTCCCAGGCGGCGATGGCGAGGTGCGGCTTGGTGCCGCGGGCGGTGACCCCCATCTGCTCGGACCCGCGCCAGGCGACGGGCCGCATGTAGGCGTCGACGAGCTTGTTCGCCTCGAGCACCGCGATGCACGCGGCGTCGACCTCCTCGACGCTCCACGGGATCTCGAAGCCGAGGATCCGGGCGCTCTTATGCAGCCGCTGGCTGTGCTCGGTGAGCTTGAAGATCGTGCCGCCGTAGGCGCGCTGGCCCTCGAACACGCTGCTCGCATAATGCAGCGCGTGGGTGAGGATGTGGACGTTGGCCTCGCGCCACGGGACGAGCTTGCCGTCGAACCAGATCCACCCGTCGCGGTCGTCGAAAGTGCGCTGCTCGGCCATCCATTGTCCCAGTTGAACCCGAGCGGCCTAAGGCAGCGCCGGGGTGGAATCAACTCGACCGGTCGGCCGCCTCCTCGGCGAGCTCGGCGCCGCGGCGGGCGGCGGCGTCGATGGTCGATGCGACGAGATCGTCGAGGTGCGGGTCGAGCACCGCCAGCCCGGCCTCCGTCGTCCCGTTGGGGCTGGCGACGCGGCGCACGATCGAGTCCATGGCCTCGCGCCCGGCGGCGGCCAGCCAGGCGGTGCCGAGCACCGTTTCGAGCGCGATCGTCGCCGCCAG
>DASTZO010000101.1:0-6136 GCA_035764265.1 Sphingomicrobium sp. | reverse complement strand
GATTCGATCAGGTAGCGGTAGAGCTTGTCGCCGCCCTTCATGTACATGATCCCGAAGCCGTCGCGGGCGCTGGGCAGATATTCCGACTTGAGGAAATCGCGCAGCCGGGTCAGCGCCGGATAGAGCCCGTCGGCGATCGTCGAGCGATATTCGCCGGTCAGCCGCGCGCGGTCGGCCGCGCCGATCTCGGCCGGGAATTGCTTGACCGGGCCGAAGTAGGCCGAGTCCTCCGGCTTTTCCTTGAGCTGGTTGTCGAGCTGCTCGATCATGTTCCGGACCGTCATCTTGGTCTCGACGACGCCGGTGTCGCGGCCCTGGCGGAAGCGGCCGATCGCGCGGTCGAGGTAGACGACGAAGTCGCGGTGGCGCTTCAAATTGTTCTCATAGTCGACCAGCGTCTTGAACGGCGCCGCGCCCTTGCCGCTGGCGATGGTCGGATAGAAAGTGTGGAAGCCGAAGAAATGGTTCATCGGCCGGACCGCGGTCAGCGCGAGCATGTCCGGCTGGAGCCCGCGCAAAGTGTCCTTGGTCGAATATTCGAAGACGTCGTAGGCGACCTGGTCGGTGGCGTTGAGCTCGGCTCTCGGGATCGCGCGCAGGGCGGCGAGGTCCGCCTCGGCGGCGGCGCGCTCGGCCGCGTAATATTCGTCGGTGATTCCGTCGCCGAGCCGATCGGCATAGCGCAGGTCGCCGCGGAACAGGGCGCTCAGCGGGTTGCGGCTGAGGCTCGCCTCGTCGCTGGCCTTGAACAGGTCGAACAGGCGGTCGTGGGGGCTCTTCCGAGCGGCTTCGGGCGCGGGCGCCCCAACCTCGGCCGCGGCCGGGGCAACCGGCGCGGGCGGCGGGACCGACGCGCAGCCGGCCAGTGCGATCAGCGATGCGGAGAAGGTCAGTCGGCGGATCAGGCTCATGGAGGAGCACCTGCAAGAGATGGGATCGGGAGTGCCGCCACCCGAAGGGCGCGCGGCCGGAAACCGCAACGCCCGTTCGACCAACGCGATGGGGCTGTCTACCAGAAGAAGTTGCGGATCACGTCGACGACCGTGCCGTCCCACGTGTCGACCAGCAGCGCGTCGTCATAGTAGCGGATCCAGCGGTAGCCCGGGGGCGCGTAGGGCAGCCGGTACGCCCAGGGATCGTGGAGCCAGTAGCTGCTCCGGTAATAGCTCGGCCACAGCCGCCAGCCGATGAAATAGGGCCGGTAGCTCCATCCGAACGGGTCGTAATAGAAGCCGAAGTGGAACAGCGAGCGGTGCCGGCGGCGATGGCTGCGCCAGTCGAAGCGGCGGTCGGACCGCCAGTCGCCGCGCCAGTGGCTGGTCGTCAGCCGCGCCGGCCTTGCCTCGGCCCGGGTCGGAGGCTGGGTGCCCTCGCGCGGGACGCGGCTGACGAAGGGGGCCCGGCGCATGGCCGAGTCGGTCCCCTCGCTCTGCTCCTTGCGCTTGCGAAGCGGCTCCCAGCCGATGTCGGTGCGCTGCTCGACCAGCGCCGGGCTGCGGGCGCCCTCGCGCTCGGCCCGGCGCCACTCGCGGACCGTGTCGGTCCCGGTGCGCTGCTCGAGCGCCGGGCGGGGCGAATCGACCTCGACGATGCGCGGGCCGCGCCGCTCCGCACGCTGCGGCGCGGGCTCGCGGCGCAGCTCGAGCGTCGGGCGGGCCGATTCGATTTCGACGGCGCGGGGCGCCCGGCGCTCGGCCACCGGCTCGCGAACCGCCGAGCGCAGAACGGGCTGGTCGCTCTCGCCGCCCTCCACCGAGCGCATCGAGATCGGGCGGTCGCCCCGGGTCGAGGGCTGCGACCGCGCGCCGGTGCGCTCGGAGCGGGCCTCGGGAGCCTCGGCGCGAGCCTCGGCGCGCTCGGCTCGGGCGGCGTCGCGGCGGGCGGCTCGGAAGTCGCGCTCGTCCGCGGCGAGGGCCGGCACGGCGACGGCATTGGCGAGGAGCAGGAAAAGGAGGCTGTTACGCATGGCTGCGGTCCCGGCACGTCAGGGTCGATTCTCCGGCGAAACGTGCTCCTCGGCAGATGAGCCGTTGCTTAACCGGTCCGGCCGCGCGGGGGCCGCCGCCGGCGCCGCCGGAGCCGCGGCCGTCGCCGCCCGGGCGATCGCCTTGCGGATGCGCGGATAGGCGCCGCAGCGGCAGATGTTGGGAAGCGCGTCGATCGCCTCGCGGCTCGGGCTCGGGCTCGACTGCAGAAGCGCCGCGATGGCCATGATGAAGCCGGGCTCGCAATAGCCGCACTGGCTGACCTGCTCGGCCGCCCAGGCCTGCTGCACCGGGTGGGTGCGGCCCGCCGACAATCCCTCGATGGTGACGACATCCGACCCTTCGAGCGAGGCGATGCTGACGCTGCAGCTCAGGACCGCGCGGCCGTCGACGATCACCGTGCAGGCGCCGCAGTCGCCGCTGTCGCAGCCGTGCTTGGTGCCGGTCAGGTTGGAGGCGTCGCGCAGCGCCCACAGCAGCGGAGTCCGGGGATCGAGCAGGTAATGGATCGCCTCGCCGTTGACCGTCATGCGCGTCATGGCCGTCCCGTAGCGCTTGCAAAGCCGCCCGCCAACGCCATCATGGCGGCATGGGGCGGGTGACCATAGCGAGCGGCGCCGCGATCGGCGTCGATGAGTCCGGAAGCGGCGATGCTCTGCCGATCCTGTTCCTCCACGGAGTCGGGTCCGACAAATCGGTGTGGGCGCCGCAGCTCGACCATTTCGGCGGCCAGCGCCGGGCGGTTGCGCTCGACTACCCCGGCTACGGCGAAAGCGATCCCGCGGCGCCGGGAACCACCCGCGACGATTTCGCAGGCGCGATCCTGGCCGCGATGGATGCGCTGGGCATCGGCCAGGCGCATGTCTGCGGCCTGTCGCTCGGCGGAGTGGTCGCGATCGCGATCCACCACGCGGCGCCGGAACGCTGCGCGTCGCTGGTCCTCGCCGACACGTTCGCGGTCCACCCGGATGGAAAGGCGATTTACGAGCGCTCGGTCGCGGCGAGCGCGTCGATGCACGAGCTGGCGGCGGCGCGGACGCCGGTGCTGCTGGCGCCCGGAGCGTCCGAGGATCTGCACCGGCAAGTGCGCGAGACGATGGCGCGGATCGACCCCGAAACATTCCGGATCGGCGCGGAAGCCGTCTGGCTGGCCGACCAGCGGGACCGGGCAATGAAGATCGGCGTGCCGACGCTGGTGCTGGCCGGGGCCGAGGACACGGTCACCCCGCCCGAGCTGTCGCACGATCTTGCCGACATGATCCCGGACGCCGAGCTGCACACGCTCGCGGGCGCGGGCCACCTGCCGAACGTCGAACGGCCGAGCGACTTCAACGATGCGGTCGATGCGTTCATCCGGCGCGCCGAGGCGCGGCGATGAAGATCGCCTGCATCGGCGGCGGCCCGGCCGGCCTCTATTTCGCCATCTCGATGAAGCTTCGCGACCCCGGCCACGAGGTCCATGTGTTCGAGCGCAACCCGCGCGGGGTGACCTTCGGCTGGGGAGTCGTCTTCTCCGACCAGACGGTCGAGAATCTGACCGCCAACGACCCCCAGTCGGCCACGGCCATCGCCGACGAGTTCGCGCATTGGGACGACATCGACGTCCATTACCGCGGGCAGTGCATCCGCTCGTCGGGCCACGGCTTCATCGGCATCGGCCGGATGCGGCTGCTCGAAATCCTGCAGCAGCGCGCGGCCGAGCTGGGAGTCGGGCTGAGCTTCGACCACGAATGCGACCCCGACGATCCCAAATGGGCTGAATACGACCTGGTGATCGCCTCGGACGGCATCAACAGCCGGGTCCGCGACCGCTTCGCGGACGCGTTCGAGGTCGACGTCGACGTCCGCGCCAACAAGTTCATCTGGCTCGGAACGTCGAAAGCGTTCGACGCCTTCACCTTCGCGTTCGAGGAGACCGACGCCGGCTGGATCTGGGCGCACGCGTACAAGTTCGCACCCGACTGCTCGACCTTCATCGTCGAATGCTCGGAAGCCGTATGGCGCGGCCTCGGCTTCGACCGCATCGACCAGGCCGAGGCGATCGCCAGGTGCGAAACCATCTTCGCCGAATATCTCGACGGGCATCCGCTGGTCTCGAACGCCGCGCATTTGCCGGGCCCGGCCGCGTGGCTCAATTTCCGCCGAATCAAGTGCGAGCGTTGGTCGCACGGCCGCTTCATCCTCCTGGGCGACGCCGCGCACAGCGCGCATTTCTCGATCGGCTCGGGAACCAAGCTGGCGCTCGAGGACGCGATCAAGCTGGCCGACGTGCTCAACCGCCCGGGCCTCGAGC
This sequence comes from Sphingomicrobium sp., assembly GCA_035764265.1. Classification (GTDB taxonomy): domain Bacteria; phylum Pseudomonadota; class Alphaproteobacteria; order Sphingomonadales; family Sphingomonadaceae; genus Sphingomicrobium. The sequence continues at coordinate 1,858 of DASTZO010000101.1, read as the reverse complement.
TCGACGCGGCCCTGTTCGAATATCATGCGGAGCGCAGCCTCGAGGTGCTCAAACTGCAGAACAGCGCGCGCAACTCGACCGAATGGTTCGAGACTCTCGAGCGCTATTTGCATTTCGAGCCGCTGCAGTTCGCTTATTCGCTGCTGACCCGAAGCCAGCGCATCAGCCATGAGAACCTGAGGCTGCGCGACAAGGACTGGCTGGAAAGCGTCGAGCGCTGGTTCTGGGAGCGCGCCGGGGTTCCGGGCAAGACCGCGGCGCCGATGTTCGCTCCGTTCCGCTTGCGCGACATGAGCGTCGAGAACCGAATCACCGTCTCGCCGATGGCGATGTACTCGGCCGTCGACGGAACCCCGGGCGACTTCCATTTCGTCCATCTGGCCGAGCGCGCGCTGGGCGGCGCGGGCCTCGTGTTCACCGAGATGACCTGCGTCTCGCCCGAAGGGCGGATCAGCCCCGGCTGCACCGGCATGTGGAACGGCGAGCATCTCGCCGCCTGGCGTCGGATCGTCGATTTCGTCCATTCCAACAGCAAGGCCAGGATCTGCCTGCAGCTCGGCCATTCGGGCGGCAAGGGCTCGACCCGGCTCGGCTGGGAAGGCAATGACGCGCCGCTCGACGAGGGCAATTGGCCGGTAATGGCGGCGTCCGACGTGCCCTGGTCGGAGGCCAACCAGCGGCCCAGGGCAATGACCCGCGCCGACATGGACATGGTGCGCGAGCAGTTCGTGGCCGCGGTCCAAATGGGGCTGGAAGCCGGCTTCGACATGGTCGAGCTCCACGCCGCGCACGGCTACCTGCTGTCGAGCTTCATCACTCCGCTTCAGAACCGGCGCACCGACGACTATGGCGGCAGCCTCGACAACCGGCTCAGATACCCGCTCGAGGTGTTCGCGGCGATGCGCGCCGCCTGGCCGCCGCACAAGCCGATGTCGGTCCGCATCTCGGCCAGCGACTGGGCCGGCGACCAGGGGATCACCCCGGACGATGCGGTCGCGATCGCCGAGGCGTTCGCGCAAGCCGGCGCCGACTTGATCGACGTCTCGGCGGGCCAGACCTGGACCGGCGCGCAGCCGGTCTACGGCCGGATGTTCCAGACGCCGTTTTCGGACAAGCTCCGCAACGAGGCGCGGGTCGCGACCATGGCGGTCGGCAACATCTACGAGCCCGACCATGCCAATTCGATCCTCGCCGCCGGCCGCGCCGACCTGGTCGCGCTCGGCCGGCCGCATCTGATCGACCCGATGTGGACCCTGCGCGCGGCCGCGGCGCTCGATTACCGCGACATCCACGTGCCGCCGCAATATCTCAACGGCCAGGCGCAGCTGGCGCGCAACCTCAAGCGCGAGGCCGAGGCTGCGGCGGCGCTTCGGGTGTAGCCGCGTCCTCGAGCCGCTCGCCGAGCCGCATGACGAGGTCGGCGGCCGCTTCCGAAGCAGCGCCGAGCGCCAGCCCGGCCACGACGTCGCTCGGGTAATGGTTGAGGCGGGGGACCTGCGCGGCGGCGACAATCCCGGCGGCGGCGAGCGCGGGCGCCTGCAAGCCGGGATATTCGCGCGCCAAGGCGCGGGCGACGGCGATCGCGCCGGCGCTGTGGCCCGACGGAAAGCTGGTCTTGGTCTTGGCGGTGTGCCGCCCGGGCTTGGCGGTCCGCTCCGCCTCGGTCCGGGCGCTGTGCGGCCGGGTCCGGTCGATGCGCCGCTTGATCACATCCTTGGCGAGAGTCGCGATCTCGTGCGCGAGCAGCATCCGCACCCCGGTTCGGACCAGCCGCCGGTTGGCCGCCAGCAAGCCCGCGGCGACGACCGCGGCGGAAATCGCCCGCAACTCCGGCTGGTCGCCGAGCTGGCCGACCGCC
>DASTZO010000100.1:0-2870 GCA_035764265.1 Sphingomicrobium sp. | reverse complement strand
GATCACGTCCTGCACGTCGAGACTGCGCGCCGCGTGGACCAGGATCCGCTGGCGGTGGCGGCCGCGCAGCATCGCCAGCGGCGCCGGGGCGGGCCCGAACACCGCCATCCCCTCGACCCTGGGCGCGGCCTGGCCGATGCGCCGGGCGACGGCCTGCGCCTCCTCCGCATCCTCCGCCGAGACGACGATCGCGGCGAGGCGCCCGAACGGCGGCATCGCCGCCTCGCGCCGCGCCTCGGTCTCGGCGGCGTAGAAGCCCGGGCCGTCGCCCGACACCAGGGCCGCGATCACCGGCGCGCCGGGGTCGTGGGTCTGGACCAGCACCCGCCCGGGCTTGTCGCCGCGCCCGGCGCGGCCGGCGACCTGCTGGATCTGCTGGAAGCTGCGCTCGGCGGCGCGCAAATCGCCGCCCGACAGGCCGAGGTCGGCGTCGACCACCCCGACCAGGGTGAGGTTGGGAAAGTGATAGCCCTTGGTGACCAGCTGTGTGCCGATGACGATGTCGATCGCTTGCCCTTCCATCGCCGCGACGAACTCGGCCGCGCGGGCCGGCGACCAGATAGTGTCCGAGGTGACGATCGCGGTCCGAGCGTCTGGAAACAGGTCGGCAACTTCATCGCCGATCCGCTCGACTCCGGGGCCGACCGGCACCAGGCTGTCCTCCTCACCGCACTCGGGGCAGGCGCGCGGCGGCGGCATCACGTGGCCGCAATGGTGGCAGGCCAGGCGGTGCATCAGCCGGTGCTCGACCATCCAGGCGGTGCAATTGGGGCACTGGAAGCGGTGGCCGCAGTGGCGGCACAGGGTCAGCGGCGCGAAACCGCGGCGGTTGAGGAATAGCAGCGACTGCTCGCCGGCAACGAGGTTGGAGCGCAGCTCCTCGACCAGGCTCGGCGCCAGCCAGCGGCCGCGCGGGGGCGGGTCCTGGGTCATGTCGACCGCGCGGATTTCCGGCAGCGTGGCGCCCGCATAGCGGCGGGTCAGGGTCACTTCGCGATAGCGGCCGATCTCCACCATGTGGCGCGATTCGATCGCCGGGGTGGCCGACGACAGGATCACCGGAATGTGCTCGAAATGGCCGCGCATCACCGCGACGTCGCGGGCGTGGTACTGGACTCCTTCTTCCTGTTTGAAGCTCGGCTCGTGGGCTTCGTCGACGACGATCAGGCCGAGGTCGCGGTACGGCAGGAACAGCGCCGAGCGGGCGCCGACCGTGACCCTGGCCTCGCCGCTTGCGATCGCCCGCCACGCGCGGCGCCGCTGCGACGAGCGCAGGTCGGAGTGCCAGGCGACCGGAGCGCAGCCGAAGCGCGCCTGGAAGCGCTTGAGGAACGGCTCGGTCAGGGCGATCTCGGGCAGCAGCACCAGCGCCTGCTTGTCCTGGCGGAGAGCCTCGGCGACGGCCTCGAAATAGACCTCGGTCTTGCCCGAGCCGGTGACTCCGTCGAGCAGCACCGGGTCGAAGCCCTTGCCGATCGCGGCCGACAGGCTGGCGGCTGCGGAGCGCTGCTCAGCGTTGAGGTCGGGGGGCGCGAAATCGGGGTCGGGGGTCTCGAGCGGGCGGTCGGCCTCGACGGTCAGGGCCTCGAGCGCTCCCGCGTGGACCAGGCCGCGCAACACCGCCTCGCTGACCTCGGAGTGCCGGGCGAGCTCGCGGATCGTCCCCTGGCGGCCCTCGAGCGCGGCAAGCGCCTTCAGGCGCTGCGGGGTCATGCGCTCGGGCACGAGCCCGGTCGGGCGGTACTCGGTTAGCTGGCGCGAGCCCTCGAGCGCGCTCGACGACGGCAGGATCATCCGCAGCACCGACGCCAGCGGCGAAAGGTAATAATCGGCGGTCCATTCGGCGAGGCGGCGCAGCGGCGCGGCGATCGGCGGCACGTCGAGCAGCGCGGCGAGCGGGCGCAGGCGGTTGTCGCCGACCTCCTCGCTCGGCAGCCGCTCGGGCTCCCACGCCACGCCGACCAGCTGCCGCGGGCCGAGCGGAGCGACGACCACCGAGCCGGGCGGCAGCACGCCATTTGGCGCCATGCCGTCCGGGATCCGATAATCGAGCGGCCCGAGGGCGGCGTTCAAAGTGACGACACGGGCGCGGGGGACAGTCACCGGCACAACCAAGCCGTTCGGGCTGAGCCTGTCGAAGCCCTGCTATTCCTATGCAAGGAAGAAGGGCAGCCCTTCGACAAGCTCAGGGCGAACGGAGGTGCCGGTGACCCGCAACCTTACCGCCCGCGCTTCTTGCGGTGGGTGTCGAAGTCGAGGACGCTGTTGGCTTCCTCGTCCTCGAGCAGGCCGAGGCGCCGCGCGATCTCCTGATAGGCCTCGGCCTCGCCGCCGAGGCCCAGGCGGAAGCGGTCCTTGTCGAGCTTCTCGTTCGATTTCATGTCCCACAGCCGGCAGCCGTCGGGGCTGATCTCGTCGGCGAGGATGATGCGCGGATAGTCGTTCTCCCACACCCGGCCGAACTCGAGCTTGAAGTCGATCAGGCGGATGCCGATGGCGGCGAACATGCCGCACATGAAGTCGTTCACCCGGATCGCCATGTCGGCGATGTCGTTCATCTCGTCCTGGCTCGCCCAGCCGAAGCAGGCGATATGCTCGTCGGCGATCAGCGGGTCGCCGAGCGCGTCGTCCTTGTAGTAATATTCGATGATCGTGCGCGGCAGCTGGGTGCCTTCCTCGATCCCGAGGCGCTTCGACAGCGAGCCGGCGGCGACGTTGCGCACCACCACCTCGATCGGCACGATCTCGACCTGGCGGATGAGTTGCTCGCGCATGTTCAGCCGGCGGATGAAGTGGGTCGGCACGCCGATCGTCGCCAGCGACGTGAAGATGTGCTCGGAGATACGGTTGTTGAGCACGCCCTTGCCGCT
>DASTZO010000099.1:0-2695 GCA_035764265.1 Sphingomicrobium sp. | reverse complement strand
CTCCGGCAAGAAGGTCGGACTGATCGACGCCGACATCTACGGGCCGTCGCAGCCCCGGCTGCTCGGCAGCGACGCCAAACCGACCGCCGAGGGCGACCGGCTGATCCCGGTCGCCGCTCACGGGCTGCATTTCCTGTCGCTTGGCCAATTGGTCTCGGCCGGCCATGCGCTCGCCTGGCGCGGGCCGATGGCGACCGGAGCGCTCGCCCGGCTGGTCGAGGCCGACTGGGGCGACGCCGAATATCTGATCGTCGACCTGCCGCCGGGCACCGGCGACGTCCAGCTGTCGCTGATCCAGCGGTCGCGGCCCGACGGGGCGGTGATCGTCTCGACCCCGCAGGACCTGTCGCTGATCGACGCGACCCGGGCGATCGACCTGTTCCGGAAGACCAAGGTGCCGGTGCTGGGGATCATCGAGAACATGGCCGGCTATGCCTGCCCGCACTGCGGCGAGACTTCCGACCCGTTCGGAAGCGGCGGCGCGGAAGCCGCGGCGAGCGAGCTCGGAGTGCCGTTCCTCGGCCGCCTGCCGCTGACGGCCGCGCTTCGCTCGGCGTCGGACGCCGGGACTCCGCCCGCCGCCGGCGATGGACCGGAGGCCGAGGAGTTCGCTCGGCTGGCCGACAAATTGCTCGCGGCACTGGATACCGCCGCCGAGTGACGCATTGATGCGGCAAGGAGAGCCGCCATGCCGCTGACCCGCGACAAGGACATTGCCGAGCTGCTGAGGAATGCCCGGACCATCGCCATGGTCGGAGCATCCGACCGGCCGGACCGCCCGTCCTACGGAGTGATGAAGTTCCTCCAGTCGCACGGCTATCGGGTGATCCCGGTCAACCCGCAGATCACCGGCGAGCATGTCCACGGCGAATATGTGTGGCGCGAGCTGGCGCAGATCGGCGAGCCGATCGACATCGTCGACATCTTCCGCCGCCCGCAGGCCGCCGGCGAAGCGGTCGACCAGGCGATCTTCGCCGGCGCCAAGGCGGTCTGGCTTCAGCTCGGCATCGTCAACGAGGAAGCGGGGCAAAGGGCCGAGCAGGCCGGGCTAAAGTTGGTCATGGACCGCTGCATCAAGATCGAGATCATGCGGCTCGGAGTTCCAGCCGTCGGCCAATCGGCGCAGGCATAGTTCCGACCTCCGCAGCTCCAACAGAGTGGCCACTCGAAGCATTGACTCGAAACTCGTTTGGCAGGAACTTGCGGTCTGAACTCTGCGGCCGAGCCCGGAGTCGTCCGGGCGCGTGTTGATGCGGGGCAACCAGGGGAAAGTCATGAACACGCGCCTGAAATGGGTGATCGCCGCAGCAGCGACGACGATCCTCGCGGGACCCGCGTTGGCCAACAACCAGTGGGGGAACTATCATTGGCCGAGGAGCAGCAATCCGGTCCAACTCGACATACTGAGGCAAATCGGCAGTCAGTGGGACTCGGCCTATGTTACAGCGGTAGCCGACTGGGAAGTCTCCACGGTGCTCAGCCTGAATCCCGCGTCAACGAACGCGGGAGTGAGCCCAAAACGATGCAACCCGATCAGCGGCAAGATTTTGGTCTGCGCCGACCGCTACGGATTCCGCGGCTGGCTCGGGCTCGCCACGATCTGGATCGATGGCGATCACATAGTCCAGGGGACGACCAAGCTCAACGACAGCTATCACAACTCGCCGCCGTATAACTCGCCGGCCTGGCGCTCATTGGTGATGTGCCAGGAGATCGGCCATGACTTCGGCCTCGACCACCAGGATGAGACGTTCGACAATGCGAACCTGGGAACCTGCCAGGACTATACCAATAATCCCTCGGGCCCGCCGAGCAACGAACACCCCAACAGCCATGATTATGACACCCTCGAGGCCATGTATTCGCACTCGGACAGTGCGGCCATCGCCGGCGGCGGTCGTCCGGGGAATGGTTCGGGAGCCTTCGCCTTTCGTGAAGTCGGCAACGGACCTGCAAGCGCGACAGCCAGCGGCAGCGCCGGCGATTCCCCCGCAGAGTGGGGCCGGGCAATACGCTTCGACGCACATGGCCGTCCGAACGTCTACCGCATGGACCTCGACGGCAATCGGGCAAAGATCACCCACGTCCTCTGGGTACCGGGGTTCCGGCCAGAGGGCAGCCGCTAAGCTCGAAGTCCTCGCCGCACCCTGAAAAATTGCTCGGCGGTCAGGCCGCGCCGACCGTCATTTCGGGCACCAGCACGGTCGGGGTGTCGACCCCGCGCCGAAACTCGAGGTCCGATGCGGGCTCCAGGGTCGCGAACATGTCTGTGAGGTTCGAGGCGATGGTGATCTCGGCGACCGGCTCGGCGATCACTCCGCCGCGGACCATGAAGCCGGCGGCGCCGCGGCTGTAGTCGCCGGTGACTCCATTGGCGCCCTGCCCGATCAGCTCGGTGACCAGGATGGCCTCGGGAAAGGCGGCCAGCAGCTCGTCGCGCGAGCGCGGCCCGGCGGCCAAATAGAGGTTGCTCGGGCTGGCTCCGGGCGCCCCGCCGGCGCCGCGGGCCGCATGGCCGGTCGGCCGGATTCCGAGCTGGCGGGCCGATGCGCTTTCGGCGATCCAGCTGGTCAGGACGCCGTCCGACACCAGCTCCATGCGCGCCACTCGAACGCCTTCGCCGTCGAACGGCCGCGATCGCAACCCGCGCATGCGCAGCGGGTCGTCGATAATCGTCACTCCTGGAGCGAATATA
>DASTZO010000098.1:0-3672 GCA_035764265.1 Sphingomicrobium sp. | reverse complement strand
CGGAGTGATGATCGCGCTCATCTTCTTCTTCGTGATCGGACTCGGCGTTGTAATGGGTGCCGAGCTCAACGCGGCGCTGGCGGAAGGCGGCGCCACCGCGCTAAAGGGCGAGGTCTACAGCGGGCCGTTCAAGGACGAGCTCGAGGTGGAGGAGCCGCAGCCGGGCGAGGACGTGCCTGCCGAGCTCGAGACAGGGGGGCCACAGCTTTGAGCAAAGATTCGGCCAAGGGATCCAGTGGAATCATGGCTGGCAAGCGCGGGCTGATCATGGGCCTCGCCAACGACCGCTCGCTCGCCTGGGGAATCGCCAAGGCACTGGGCGAGCAGGGCGCCGAGCTGGCCTTCTCCTACCAGGGCGAGACGCTCGAGAAGCGCGTCCGGCCGCTCGCCGAGCAATTGGGCTCCGACCTCCTGATCGACTGCGACGTCAGCAGCAACGAGGCGCTCGACACCGCCTTCGCGGCGCTCGCCGAGCGCTGGGGCAAGCTCGACTTCCTGGTCCACGCGATCGGCTATTCCGACAAGAACGAGCTGCGCGGCAAGTTCGTCGACACCAGCCTCGACAATTTCCTGATGACCATGAACATCTCGGTCTACAGCTTCGTCGCCGTCGTCCGGCGCGCGCGGGCGATGATGGACAGCGGCGGCTCGCTGCTGACCCTGACCTATTACGGCGCCGAGAAGGTGATCCCACACTACAATGTGATGGGGGTCGCCAAGGCGGCGCTCGAGACCAGCGTCAAATATCTGGCGATGGACCTCGGCCCCGAGGGCATCCGGGTCAACGCGATCTCGGCCGGGCCGATCAAGACGCTGGCCGCAAGCGGCATCGGCGACTTCCGCTACATCATGAAGTGGAACGAATATAACGCCCCGCTGCGCCGCAACGTCACAATCGAGGATGTCGGCGGAGCCGCGCTCTACCTGCTGTCCGACCTCGCCAGCGGGGTCACCGGCGAGGTCCACCACGTCGATGCCGGCTACAATGTCGTCGGGATGAAGGCCGAGGACGCGCCCGACATCGCCACGGTGTGAGCCGCCGTGGCTGAAGCCGTCGGCCGCAAGGTGCGCATCTACGGCCGCGTCCAGGGCGTCTTCTTCAGGCAGTGGACGGTCGACCGCGCGCGCTCGCTGGGAGTCGCCGGCTGGGTGCGCAACGCCAGCGACGGCTCGGTCGAGGCGCATCTCGCCGGCGACCAGAGCGCGGTCGCGCAACTGATCGAGCACATGCGCCGAGGCCCGCCCCAGGCCCGCGTCGAGGACCTCACCGTGGAGACGGTCGAGCCCGAGCCCGTCGAAGGCTTTTCGGTGAAGCTCTAACCCGCGAACGGGTCGCGCACGAGGATCGTGTCGTCGCGCTCGGGGGACGTGCTCACCAGCGCCACCGGGCAGCGGATCAATTCCTCGATTCGGCGGACATATTTGATCGCTCGGGCCGGCAGGTCGGCCCAGCTGCGCGCCCCGCGGGTCGAGCCCGGCCAGCCTTCGATCTCCTCGTAAATGGGCTCGACGCGCTCCTGGTCGAAGGCGTGCGGCGGCAGGTATTCGAACGCCTCGCCGCCGATCCGGTAGCCGGTGCAGATCCGCACCGTGTCGAACCCGTCGAGCACGTCGAGCTTGGTCAGAGCGACCCCGGTGACGCCGGACACCGTGACCGCCTGGCGGACCAGCACGGCGTCGAACCAGCCGCAGCGCCGCCGCCGGCCGGTGACGGTTCCGAACTCGTGGCCGCGCTCGCCCAGCCGCTGGCCGGTCTCGTCGTCGAGCTCGGTCGGGAAGGGCCCGGAGCCGACCCGCGTCGTGTAGGCCTTGACGATCCCGAGCACGAAGCCGGCCGCCGACGGGCCGATGCCGCTGCCCGCGCCCGTCGTCCCGGCGACGGTGTTGGAGGAGGTGACGAACGGGTAGGTGCCATGATCGACGTCGAGCAGCACGCCTTGCGCGCCCTCGAACAGGATCCGGCGGCCGCGCCGAAGCGCCTCGTCGAGGTCGCGCCACACCGGCTTTGCGAACGGAAGCACGAAATCCGCGATCCCGGCGAGGTCGGAACGCAGCCGCTCGCGGTCGACCGGCGGCTTGCCGAAGCCGGCGAGCAGCGCGTCGTGGTGGGCGCACAGCCGGTCGAGCAGCGGGTCGAGCTCGGCCAGATGGGCGAGGTCGCAGACCCGGATCGCCCGGCGCCCGACCTTGTCCTCATAGGCCGGGCCGATGCCGCGCCGGGTGGTGCCGATCTTGCCGGCCCCGGACGCATCCTCGCGGAGCGCGTCGAGGTCGCGGTGGATCGGCAGGATCAAGGGGCAGGTCTCGGCGATCATCAGCACGTCGGGGGTGACGGCGACGCCCTGCGCCGCGACCCGCTCGACCTCGGCCTTCAGCGCCCACGGGTCGAGCACCACTCCGTTGCCGATCACCGAGGGCGTGCCGCGGACGATCCCCGAGGGGAGCAGCGACAATTTGTAGGTCTGGTCGCCGACGACGAGCGTGTGGCCCGCGTTGTGGCCGCCCTGGAAGCGCACCACCATGTCGGCGCGGCTGGCGAGCCAGTCGACGATCTTGCCCTTGCCTTCGTCGCCCCACTGCGCGCCGATGACGGTGACGTTACCCAAGCTCAGTGCCCCTTCTGACGGGTTGCGGCTCTAGGAGAGGCGGGGGACGCGGTCAAAAGCTCAGCGGCACGACCTGCAGCACGCCTGGGAGCCGAGCCAGCTCCTCGGCGAGCTCCGGGCCGATCGGGTCGTCGACCGCGACCAGCGCGACCGCTTCCCCGCCCGCCGCGCGTCGGCCGAGGTTGAAGGTGGCGATATTGACTCCGTGCTGGCCGAGCGCGGTGCCGAGCGCGCCGATGAAGCCGGGCGCGTCGGTGTTGACGATGTAGATCATCTGGCCGCCGAGCTCGGCCTCGACCTGGATTCCGAAGATGTCGACCAGCCGCGGCGCCCGGTTGCCGAACAAGGTCCCGGCGACCCGCCGCTTGCCGTCCCCGGTTCCCACCGTGACCGCGAGCAGCGTGTGATAGTCGCCCTCGCGGTCGTGGCGGATCTCGCGCACGTCGAGCCCGCGCTCCTTGGCCAGGAACGGCGCGTTGACCATGTTCACCGTGTCCGAATAGGTGCCCATCAGCCCGGCCAGCACCGCTCCGGTGATCGGCTTGATGTTGAGCTCGGCGGCCGCGCCCTCGACCTCGACGTCGACCGAGCGCACCTGCGTCCCGACCACCTGGCCGACCAGCCGCCCGAGCTTTTCCGCGAGCGCCATGTAGGGCTTCAGCCGCGGCGCTTCCTCGGCCGACAGCGAGGGCATGTTCACCGCATTGGTGATCCCGCCGAGAAGCAGGAAGTCCACCATCTGCTCGGCAACCTGAATCGCGACGTTCACCTGCGCCTCGTTTGTCGAGGCACCGAGGTGCGGCGTGCAGATGAAGTTGCGGGTGCCGAACAGCGGGTGATCGGCCGGCGGCGGCTCCACCGCGAAAACGTCGAGCGCGGCTCCGGCGATATGCCCGCTCTCGAGACCTTCCTTGAGCGCCGCTTCGTCGATGAGGCCGCCGCGCGCGCAATTGACGATGCGTACGCCCGGCTTGGTCTTCGCCAGCGCCTCTCGCGACAGGATGCCGCGCGTTTGATCGGTCAGCGGGGTGTGCAGCGAGATGAAGTCGGCGCGACGCAGAAGCTC
>DASTZO010000097.1:0-2279 GCA_035764265.1 Sphingomicrobium sp. | reverse complement strand
CATGGCAATCGCTCGTTCACGTCGAAATGCGGCTCGGCCGACGTGCTCGAGGCGCTCGGAGCGCGGCTCGACGCCTCGCCCCAAACATCGCGGCGCGCCCTCGACCAGGCCGGCTTCTGTTTCCTGCTCGCGCCTCAATACCATCCCGGCATCGCCCATGCCGGACCCGTGCGCCGGGCGCTCAAGGTGCGCACGGTGATGAACCTGCTCGGCCCCTGCCTGAACCCCGCGCGGCCGCCCGTCCAATTGCTCGGCGTCGCCGACCCGCGGCTGGTCGAGCCGGTCGCCCGCACCTTGCTCGCGCTGAGCGTCGAACGCGGGCTGGTCGTGCACGGCAGCGGCCTCGACGAAGTAGCTCCCCATGGCCCGACCCAGGCCATTCGAATCGCCGACGGAGCGCTGGAACCGCTGACCCTGACGCCCGACCTGGCCGGGGTGGAGGCGCAGCCGGTCCAGCAGATCGCGGGCGGCGCACCGGCCGAAAATGCCCAGCGGCTCGTCGACCTGCTCGAAGGCCGCGCGGGGCCGGCCGATGTCGCCGTGGTCGCTCTGAATGCCGGGGCGTTGCTGTTCACCGCCGGGCTGGCGGACAGCTTCCGCCTTGGCGCGGACCGGGCGATCGACGCCATCCGCTCCGGACTCGCGCGGCAGCTGCTGGCCCGCTTTGTCGAGGCCAGCAATGAGTGAACCGAGCGGGCTCCTCGGCGAGATCGCCGCCGCCAAGCGCGCCGAACTGGCGGCGCGGTTCGACGGCGTGTCGCTCGACGCGCTGCGGGCGCGCGCGCCGCCGGCGGAACGGAGCCTGGCCGCCGCCGTCGGCCGGCCCGGCGCGCGCTTCATCCTCGAAATCAAGAAGGCGTCGCCGTCGGCCGGCCCGATTCGTCCGGGCGCCGACCCCGCCGAGATCGCGCTCGGCTATGCCGGCGTCGCCGACGCCTTGAGCGTGCTGACCGACGGGACGTCCTTCGGCGGATCGATCGGCGACCTGGCGGCCGCGCGATCCGCATTCGACGGTCCGATCCTGGCGAAGGACTTTGTCCTCGATCCGCGCCAGGTCGCCGAAGCGCGCCTTGCCGGGGCCGACGCCGTGCTGGTGATGCTGTCGCTGCTCGACGACCGTTCCGCGCGACTCATGATCGCCGAAGCGCACAGGCTCGGCATGGAGGCCCTGGTCGAGGTCCACGACGAGGCCGAGATGGGCCGCGCGCTGGCCCTCGACGCACTGCTGATCGGAATCAACAACCGCGACCTGCGCGACTTGTCCGTCGACCTGTCGACCACCGAGCGGCTGGCGGGCCTCGCGCCCGGCCGCCTGGTGATTTCCGAATCCGGCATCGCTTGCCGCGGCGACGTCGAGCGGTTGTCGCCGAACGCCGACGGCTTCCTGGTCGGGAGCGCGTTGATGCAGGCGGGCGAGCCCGCCGAGGCGGCCCGCGCGCTGGTGTTCGGACGGGTCAAGCTGTGCGGGGTCAACCGGGCGGAGGACCTGGAAGCGGGCCGCGCCGCCACGCATGCCGGCTTAGTCTTCGTTCCGGAAAGCCCGCGGGCCGTCACTCTGGACCAGGCGCGAAGCCTGGCGGGGGGCGCCGCGAAGGCGGTCGGGGTGTTTCGCGATGCGCCGGTCCGGACGGTCGCCGAGGCGGCCGTCGAGCTCGGCCTCGCCGCGGTCCAGCTCCACGGCGACGAGGATTCGGACACCTTGCGCGCGCTTCGCTCGGTCCTGCCGGCCGGCTGCGAAATCTGGAAAGCCGTGACGGTCGACGGGACGGTTGCCAGCGACTGCGACGCCGCCGATCGATTGCTGTTCGACAGCGGCAGGGGCGGCACCGGCCGGACCTTCGACTGGACTTTGGTCCGCGGTCATCCGGCCTTGGGCCGATCGTTCGTCGCCGGGGGAATCGGCCCGGACAACGCCCGGGCGGCGTCCCGGCTCGGCACCTATGGGCTCGATGTCGGATCGGGGATCGATGCGCTGCCCGGGCTGAAGTCCGCCGACAAGATCCGCGCGCTGTTCGAAGCGCTGCGGCCGAAGGGGCGCCAGGAATTGCGGCAATGCGCCTGAGCGGGCGGTTCGGCCGCTTCGGCGGGACCTACGTGCCCGAAATCCTGATGCCGGCGCTCGAGCAGCTCGAGGCCGCGTTCCTCGACGCCCAGGACGACCCGGCGTTCATCGCCGAGCTCAACCATCTGCTCACCCATTATGCCGGGCGACCGACGCCGCTGACCCGCTGTCGCAACCTTCCGGACACCATCTACCTCAAGCGCGAGGACCTGCTCCA
>DASTZO010000096.1:0-4354 GCA_035764265.1 Sphingomicrobium sp. | reverse complement strand
CCCGGAACATCTCCGCCAACGACACGACGTCGATCGACGCCGCGACCGGCGAGGACGCCAACATGGCCGCCGACGTGAATTTCACCGTGAACGAGGCGGACAATCTGGCGGTTGAAGCCGACGCCGACGACAACCGCGGCGACGAAACGGAAGCCGGCAACTCCGACTGATCGGCTGCCCTCAGGGCAGGCCGACGACCTTGTGCGCCTGCAGCGACAGCCGCCAGCGCGGCCGCTCCATCGCCAGCTCGATCGCCGCCGCGACCGCCGCGTCGCGCTGGTCGCAGTCCATCGGCTGGACCAGGAAATGCCGGAAATCCCATCGCTCGAGCTCGGCCGGGTCGATCCCCGGCTGCGGCCAGACGAGCTTCAGTTCGTCGCCGCTGCGCTGGACGACTTCGGTCCCGGCCTTGGGGCTGACGCACAGCCAGTCGAGCCCGGGCACCGCGGCCAGGGTGCCGTTGCTTTCGACCGCGACCCGGAAGCCGAGCGCGTGGAGCGCGTCGACCAGCGCCGGATCGAGCTGGAGCATCGGTTCGCCGCCGGTGATCACCGCCAGCCGGCCCTCCTCGCTCTCGCCCCACAGTCCGGCGACATGGGCGGCGAGCTCCCCGGCGCTCGCGAACTTGCCGCCGCCGGGGCCGTCGGTGCCGACGAAATCGGTGTCGCAGAAAGTGCACTGCGCGGCGGCGCGGTCCGCTTCGCGCCCGGACCACAAATTGCAGCCGGCGAAGCGCACGAACACCGCCCGGCGGCCGGACTGCACGCCCTCCCCCTGGAGAGTCAGGAACGCTTCCTTGACGGCATAGGCCATCGTCAGCGCTCCGCGGCCTGGGCGTAGGCCGTCGGGTCGGGCAGCCCGGCTTCGGCGAAGCCTTTCGAGCGCAGCAGGCAGGCGTCGCAATGGCCGCAGTGGCTGCCGTCGGGCGCCGGGTCGTAGCAGCTGTGGCTCAAGGCCGCGTCGAGCCCGAGGCGGTCGGCTTCGCGGGCGATGTCGGCCTTGCTCATGCGCAGCAGCGGCGCGTGGACGGTGAACCCCGTCCCCTCGACGCCGGCCTTGGTGGCGCGGTTGGCCAGGGCCTCGAACGCCGCGACGAACTCGGGCCGGCAGTCGGGGTAGCCCGAATAATCGAGCGCGTTGACGCCGATGAACAGGTCGCGGGCGCCGGTCGCCTCCGCCCAGGCCAGGGCGAGGCTGAGGAAGATGGTGTTGCGGGCCGGCACGTAGGTGACCGGGATCCCCCCGCCCAAGCTGTCCTTGGGCACGTCCGCGCCGCCGGTCAGCGCCGAGCCGCCGAACGTGGTGAGGTCGAGCGGAAGGACGATGTGGCGGTCGGCGAGCCGGGCGGCGATCGCCTTGGCCGCGGCCAGCTCGACCCGGTGGCGCTGCCCGTAGTCGATGGTCAGCGCCAGCACTTCGAAGCCCGCTTCGCGGGCGAGCGCGGCGCAGACCATCGAATCGAGCCCGCCCGACAGCAGGACGACCGCGCTCCGTTTCACAGCCGGACCCCCAGTCGGGCGCTCACCGCGAACATCGCCGCGTAGAGCCCGAGCGTCACCAGGCAGGAGAGCAGGATCGCCGGCCAGAAGCCCCATCCGGCGCGGATCAGCAGCGGCAGGATCAGGAACAGAGGCAGCGACGGAAGAACGAACCAGAAGGTGCTGATCGCCTGCTCGGCGACCCGCTGCGGGTCATGGGTGTCGCGCCACAGCCAGAGAATCGCGATCAGCGAAACCAGCGGCAGCGAGGCGAGCAGGCCGCCCCAGCCCGGGTTCTTGCGCGCCACTTCCGAAATCACAGCGATCAGCACCCCGGAAACGGCAGCCTTGACGAGCAGATAGAGCATGGAGCGCCCTCTAATCCCCCTCCGCCGCCAAAAGAAGGGCCGCCGCGTCCGGAGACGTGGGGGGCCCCTTGATCGAGAAAAGAAGGGCCGCCGCGTCCGGAGACGTGGCGGCCCAGGTATCGGACATTACTCGTCCGATTGGGAGGAAAGCGTGCCAATCCGGCACCGGGACCTTTTAGGACAGGCTGGTTAAACGCCCGCTTAATGAGCGGTGCAATCGCCGATCCGCCGCGCCTGGATGGTGTAATTGAACGGATATTGGGCGGAGATTCCCTGCGTCTCGATGCGCAGCGACCGCGGGGTCAGGACGGTGAGTTTGCTGCGCCCGAAGCCGCCGTTGGTGCAGGTGTAGTGGATTTCCGTCGACAGCGGCGTGTCGCGGATCACGACCTGCGTGCAGCTGTGGCCGCGATGCTCGACCCGGGCGAGTGCCGCGGTGTCGGCGACGCACTGGCGAAAGGCGGTGCCGGCGTTGGGAAGGCCGCTCAATTCCCACAGGCCGGGGCTGGTCTTGGCCAGCGCCGAGGGGCGCGTCGCGGCGACGAGCAGCACCAAGGCCGCTCCGCCGGCGCCCACTGCCGCGACCGTCCGCATTCGCCTCATGCGGACCGCAATACCATGCGAGCGTTAATTTCCGGAAGTCCGGACGGCTCCGAATCGCCGCCTTACGGCACTTCGTCGAGGGCGATCGGGAAGGTCAGCGAGCAAAAGGCGCAATCGACCCGGATCAGCCCGTCCTCGCCGACCATCGCCTGGCGCTCGTCGGCCGGGAACCGGGCGATCACCGAGCGGATGTAATCGTGGTTGCAGCGGCACCCGCGAGTCAGCCGCAGCGGCTCCAGAGTCCGCACCTCGTCCTCCTCGTGGAACAGGCGCCACGCGAGGTCGTCGAGGGCCAGCCCGGGGTCGGTCAGCTCGTCGGGCTTGGCCGAGCCGGCGAGGATCGCAACGTGCGGCCAGTCGGGATGGTCGAGCCGAGTGTGCAGCCGGTCGCGCCCTTCCTCGCCCTCGGGCAGATGCTGGAACAACAGGCCGCCGGCGCTCCAGCCGGCGGCGCGCTTCTCGGCGGCGAGCCGGACGATGCTCGGGATCTGCTCGGACTGGGTGAAATAGCTCTGCGCCGCCTCGGCGAGGCTGGTGCCCTCGAGCGGGACGATGCCCTGGTAGCGCTCGTCGGTCGCCGGCTGGTCGAAGGTGATCGCCAGATAGCCCTTGCCGAACAGAGCGAACAGCGACGGCTGCGGCCCCGCCTCGGCGAGGCGCTCGGGGTCGTGGCGGACATAGCCGCGCAGCTCGCCGCCGAGATAGTCGCACACCAGCAGGTCGACGATGCCGTTCTCGGTCTGCGCCTGCAGCGTCGTCTGGCCGGTCGGGTCCTTGAGCAAGGAGCCGAGCAGCGCGGTCAGCACCAGCGCCTCGGCCAGCAGCCTCTCGATCGCCGGCGGATAGCCGTGGTTGGCGAGCACCTGCTCGAGCACCGGCCCGATCCGCGCCAGGCGCCCCCGGGCGTTGCGCGCCGGGATGGTGACTCCGAGCGCGACGTCGGTGCCGAGTTCGATTGTCTGCATTCGACGGCTAGATAGGGGCGGCGCCAAGCAGGCTCAACTCGAGTCAGGCAGCCGCGGCCGGGACCTCGTAATCGGCGGCGGCGGCCGACAGGGCGTCGACGAACTCGCGGATATGTCTTTCCTCGATGATCAGCGGGGGCAGCACGCGCATCACATTGTCGCCCGCCGCGACGGTCAGCAGGCCGCGGGTGCGCAGAAAATTGACGAACGCCCGGCTGTCGCTCTTCATCTTGACCCCGAGCATCAGGCCCATGCCGCGCACGCCCGCGAACAGATGGTCGTGGTTGGGGATCATCTGCTCGAGCGCCGAGCGCAGCCGCTCGCCGGTCTGCCGGACGCGGGCGAGGAACTCCTCGTTGGCGACGACGTCGAGCACCGCCTGCCCCGCCGCCATCGCCAGCGGGTTGCCGCCGAAGGTCGAGCCGTGGGTGCCGACGACCATCCCGGCCGCCGCTTTCTCGGTCGCCAGGCAGGCGCCCAGCGGGAAGCCGCCGCCGATGCCCTTGGCGGTCGCCAAGATGTCGGGCTCGATTCCGTATTGCTCATAGGCGTAGAGCGTGCCGGTCCGCGCGACCCCGCACTGGACCTCGTCCAGCACCAGCATCAGGTCGCGCTCGTCGCAGGCGGCGCGAAGGCCGCTCATGAACTCCTGGCTCGCCGGGCGGATGCCGCCCTCGCCCTGGATGGGCTCGACGAGGAAGCCGGCGGTGTGGTCGTCGACCGCCGCCAGGGCCGCGTCGAGGTCGTCGAACTCGACCACCCTGAAGCCCTCGAGCAGCGGCGCGAAGCCGTCGCGCAGCTTCGACTGGTCGGTGGCGCTGATGGTCGCCATCGTCCGGCCGTGGAAGGCGTTGGAGAAGGTGATCAGGTCGTGCTTGTGCGGGCTGCCCTTGGAATGGTGGTAGCGGCGCGCGGTCTTGATCGCGCACTCGACCGCCTC
>DASTZO010000095.1:0-20848 GCA_035764265.1 Sphingomicrobium sp. | reverse complement strand
AGCGTGGCCAGTCTCGATGAGCACCGCGACGAGGCCGCACAGGCCCGCTTCGACGAACTCATCGCACAGGATTCGCGCATCGAGCCGCGCGACTGGATGCCCGACGCGTACCGGCGCACGATGATCCGTCAGATCGCCCAGCATGCGCACTCCGAAATCATCGGGATGCAGCCGGAGGGCAGTTGGATCACGCGTGCGCCCTCGTTGCGGCGCAAGGCGATCCTGCTCGCCAAGGTCCAGGACGAGGCCGGGCACGGGCTCTACCTCTACTGCGCGGCGGAAACGCTGGGCACCAGCCGCGAGCAGATGATCGAGGCGCTGCACTCGGGCAAAGCCAAATATTCGACGATCTTCAATTACCCGACGCTGACCTGGGCCGACATCGGAGCGATCGGCTGGCTGGTCGACGGCGCCGCGATCATGAACCAGGTGCCGCTGCAGCGCACCAGCTACGGCCCCTACGCCCGGGCGATGGTCCGGGTGTGCAAGGAGGAAAGCTTCCACCAGCGCCAGGGCTACGAGATCATGATCGCCATGGCGAACGGCACCGCCGAGCAGAAGCGGATGGCGCAGGACGCGCTCAACCGCTGGTGGTGGCCGAGCCTGATGATGTTCGGCCCGCCGGACGACAATTCACCCAACAGCGCGCAGTCGATCCGCTGGCGGATCAAGCGCGAGACCAATGACGAGCTCCGGCAGAAATTCGTCGACATCACGGTGCCGCAGGCGGACTTCCTCGATTTGAAGGTGCCGGACCCGGACCTCAGGTGGAACGAGGGCAAGAACGACGGGCGCGGCGGCTACGATTTCGGCGAGGTCGACTGGGACGAGTTCTACGCGGTCGTGCGCGGCGAAGGCCCCGTCGCCAAGGAGCGGATGGCCGCTCGCCGCGCGGCGTGGGACGACGGCGCCTGGGTCCGCGAGGCGGCCGCTGCGCACGAAGCGAAGCGGCGGGAGCGAAAGGCCGCGTGAGTGACTGGCCGCTCTGGGAGGTCTTTGTCCGCTCCAAGGGCGGCCTTTCGCATCGCCACGTTGGCAGCGTTCATGCTCCTGACGCGGAGCTCGCGCTCCGCCACGCGCGCGACACCTATACGCGGCGGCAGGAAGGGGTGAGCCTGTGGGTGGTGCCCTCGGCCGAGATCGTCGCCTCCGATCCCGATGAGGCCGGGCCGTTGTTCGAGCCGGCCGCCGACAAGATCTACCGCCACCCGACCTTCTACGACATTCCGGACGAGGTGAAGCACATCTAGCTTCCCAGCCCCCGTTCGCCCTGATCTTGTCGAAGGGCTGCACTTGTTCTTAATGCCAAGGAGAAGGACAGGGCTTCGACAGGCTCAGCCCGAACGGAGTTTGTTTTGGCCTCACTGCCTCCCATCGATACGCCCAGGAGCGCGACCGGCGCGGGCGCGTTCGACGCTCCGGCCGCGGGCGAGCCCGACCCGGCGCGGTTCGACTATCTGCTGCGGCTCGGCGACGATGCGCTGATCCTCGGCCAGCGCCTCGGCGAATGGTGCGGCCATGCGCCGGCGCTCGAGGTCGACCTGAGCCTCGCCAACCTCGCGCTCGACCTGATCGGGCAGGCGACGCATTTGCTCGGGGCGGCGGGCGATGCCGACCGGCTCGCGTTCCACCGCGACGTGCTCGATTTCCGCAATTGCCTGCTGGTCGAGCAGCCCAACGGCGATTTCGGCCGGACGATCGCACGGCAGTTATTGTTCTCGACGTACCAGCACCTGCTGTACCAGCGGCTGGCGGAGTCGAGCGACGCATTCCTGCGCGACATCGCGGCCAAGGCGGTCAAGGAGGTCGCCTACCACCGCGAGCTGGTGTCCGAATGGACGGTGCGGCTCGGCGACGGCACCGAGGAAAGCGCCCGGCGGATGAGCGAGGGGCTTGAGTGGTGCTGGCGGTTCATCCCTGAATTGTTCGAGGTGGACGAGCTGCTCGGCGGGCTGGTCGAGCGCGGAATCGCGGCCGACCCGCGAGCTTTCGAGGACGAGTATCGCTCGGCCCTGGCCGCGGTGCTGGCGGATGCGAAACTCGAGGCGCCGGCCGAGCAGCGGCCGATCCTCGGCGGGCGGCGCGGCCACCATAGCGAGCATCTCGGCCATATCCTCGCGGTGATGCAGTTCCTGCCGCGAACCTACCCCGACGCGACCTGGTAGGATGGCCGAACATTTCCACGCGCTGCGGGTGGCCGAGGTGGTTCCCGAGACCAGCGAAGCCAATTCCATCCGCTTCGAAATCCCGCCCGAGCTGCGCGAGAAGTTCGCCTTCCGAGCCGGCCAGCATTTGACGCTGAGAGCGGAGATCGACGGCGAGGAGGTGCGGCGCAATTATTCGCTGTGCACCGCGCCCGACGAGCAGGACTGGATGGTGACCGTCAAGCGGATCGCCGGCGGCATCTTCTCCAATTGGGTCGGCGACCATCTGAAGGCCGGCGACGTGATCGACGTCATGCCGCCGCACGGCAGCTTCACCGTCGAGTTCGACCCGGCGAAGCAGCGCCGCTACGTCGGCTTCGCCGGCGGTTCGGGGGTCACTCCGGTGATTTCGCTGATCCGCACCGCATTGAAGAAGGAACCGGGAAGCCGCTTCACCCTGTTCTATGGCAACCGCGACAGCGCCTCGATCATCTTCCTGGACGCGCTCGCCGACCTCAAGGACCGCTATCTGGGCCGCTTCGAGCTCTACCATTTCCTCGCCGAGGAGGAAGGCGAGGTCGAGCTGTTCAACGGCATGCTCGACAAGGCGACGTGCGGCGATGCGGTCGAGCATCTGGTCGGCGAGCCTGAAAGCGTCGACGCGTGGTTCATCTGCGGGCCCGGGCCGATGATGGACGCGGCCGAAGCGGCGCTGCTCGAGCGCGGGGTCGCGAAGGACCGGATCCATATCGAGCGCTTCACCGCCGACCGCCCGCCCGAAGCGGTCGCGCGCGAGATCGCCGACCTGCAGACCAGGGCGGCGGGGGCGAGCGTCGCGGTGACTCTCGACGGGCGCACCCGCAAGGTCGAGTTTACGCAAGGCAATATCCTCGACAGCGCGCGCGCCGCCGGGCTGCCGGCGCCGTTCGCGTGCAAGGCGGGCGTGTGCGCGACCTGCCGGGCGAAGGTGACCAGCGGAAAGGTCGAGATGGCGGCGCGCTACGGCCTCACCGACGAGGAGGTCGCGGCGGGCTATGTGCTGACCTGCCAGTCGGTGCCGGTCGGCGAGGGGGTCGCCGTGGACTACGACGCCTGACTTTTGCGCCAGCGACTTTGTCGCTAAGCGCTTTGCCATGCTGACCGAAACCCACGCCAAGGCGCCGAATTCCGCGAGAGGGGGGCTGGCCGACCTGCCGCCGGTGACCAGCGATTCGCTGCTCGCACTGATCGCTCTGGCCAACGCCGACCCGCGGCCCGACAAGATCGACGTCGGGGTCGGGGTGTTCCGCGACGCGGCGGGCGAGACCCCGATCCTCAAGGTGATGAAAAAGGCCGAGCGAATCCTCCTGGAGACGCAGCCGACCAAGGCCTATCTCGGAAGCGCCGGCGACACACGTTTCGCCGAGCTGTTGCGGCCGATCCTGCTCGGGAGCCATGCCGACGACGAGCGGATCGCCGGAGTGCAGACCCCGGGCGGCTGCGGCGCACTTCGCCTGGGCTTCGAACTGGTCGCGACCGCCAATCCGGATGCGCGGGTGTTCGTCAGCCAGCCGACCTGGCCCAACCATCCGCCGATCATCCGCGGCGCCCGCCTTCAGATGATCGCATATCCCTATTACGACCGCGCCAGCGGCACGGTCCGGTTCGAGGACATGCTCGAAACGCTCGGTACCGCGCGCGAAGGCGACGTCGTGCTGCTGCACGGCTGCTGCCACAACCCGACCGGGGCGGACCTCAATGACGAGCAGTGGGCCAAGGTCGCCCGGCTGATCGCCGAGCGCGGGCTGCTGCCGTTCATCGACATCGCCTACCAGGGCTTCGGCCGCGGGCTCGACGAGGACTCGGGCGGGCTGCGCGGCATTCTGGCGGCCTGCGACGACGTCCTGGTCGCGCAGAGCTGCGACAAGAATTTCAGCGTCTACCGCGACCGCGTCGGGTCGCTGTTCGTCAAGACCGGCTCGGCCGAGGCGACCGCTCGGGCGATGGCGCACGTGTTCCAGCGGGCGCGCGAGATGTGGTCGATGCCGCCCGACCATGGCGCCGCGGCGGTACGGATCATCCTCGACGAGCCGGAGCTTCGCGCGCAATGGCACGGCGAGCTCGACGCGATGCGCGGCCGCATCAACGGAGTGCGCCGGCGGATCGCCGCCGCCGACCCGCGGCTGGCGTTCATCGGCACCCAGTTCGGGATGTTCTCGATGCTTCCGCTGAGCCTCGAGCAGGTGCTCGAGCTGCGCGAGCGGCACGCCATCTACATGGCCGACAGCGGCCGGTTCAACGTCGTCGGGATGGCCGACCATTCGATCGACCGGTTCGTCGCGGCGGTCGTCGACGCGCTCGATGGCTGAACGGGACGCCCGCCGGGTCGCCGCCGAGGTCGACTGGCGCGAGGTCGCCCGGCTCGTCCTCACCAGCCGCGAGATGGACCGGGTCGAGGAACAGGAGCTCGTCCCGAACAAGAAGATCCTCTACCAATTCTCGGCCCGCGGCCACGACCTCGCGCAGGTGCTGCTCGGGCTGCAGCTCAGGGACGGCGACGCGGCCTGCGGCTACTATCGCTCGCGGCCGCTGCTGCTCGCGCTGGGAGTCCCGCTCGCCGACGCACTGGGCTCGGGCATGGGGCTGGCCGGTGGCTATTCGGACGGCCGCGACATCGGCGTCGTGTTCAACTACCCCAACCCGGGCGGCGCCCACGCGCTGCCGATGAGCGGCGGAGTCGGCGCGCAATATACGCCCGCGGCCGGCTGGGCGCAGGCGATCGCCTACAAGGCCGAAGTGCTCGGGCAAGGGCCGGAGGACGCGATCGCTCTGGTGCTCGGCGGCGATGCGAGCTGCGCAACCGGCGGGTTCTGGTCGGCGCTAACAATTGCAACAACGCAACAATTGCCCCTGCTGATGTACGTCGAGGACAATGGCTACGGCATTTCGGTGCCCTCGGAGTACCAGACGCCGGGCAAGGACATCGCCGCCAACCTCGCCAGCTTTTCGGGGCTCACCATATTCAACGGCGACGGCACCGACCCGGCCGAGGCGGCGCGGCTGATCGCCGATGCGGTGCGGCACGTGCGCACCCAGCGCGCTCCGGCGCTGCTTCGGCTGACCATGCCGAGGCTCGAGGGCCACAGCTTCCAGGACACCCAAAGCTACAAGAGCGAGGCCGAGATCAAGGCCGAGTGGGCGCGCGACCCGCTGCCCAAATTGAAGGCGTTCGCGGCCAAGCTCGACTGGCCGGCGCTCGAAGCGGACGCCGCGGCGAACGTCGCGGCGGCCGTCGCCGAAGCGGAAGCGCGCGGCGTGTCGAGCCCCGAGCGGGTAACCGACAATGTCTTTTTCGAAAGCGAGCTGCAGCAGGTCGGCGGGCAGTGGAACCACGGCTTTACGCCGCCGCCGTCGAGCGATGAGCCCAGGCCCGACGGCCAGCGGATCAACATGGTGACCGCGATCCGCCGCACGCTCGAGCAGGAGCTCGAGGCCAACCCGCGGGTGCTGCTGTTCGGCGAGGACATCGGGCCCAAGGGCGGGGTCCATGCGGTGACCCTGGGCTTGCAGGAAAAGTTCGGGCGCGCGCGGGTGTTCGACACGTCCCTGAACGAGGAGGGCATCGTCGGCCGGGCGGTCGGGATGGCGCTCGCCGGGCTGATGCCGGTGCCCGAGATCCAGTTCCGCAAATATGCCGAGCCGGCGACCGAGCAGATCAACGATTGCGGGACGATGCGCTGGCGCACCCACAACCGCTTCGCCGCCCCGCTGGTGCTGCGCGTCCCGGGCGGCTTCTTCAAGTGCGGCGACCCGTGGCACAGCCAGACCAACGAGGTGCAGTTCGTCCACAACCCCGGCTGGCTGGTCGCGGTGCCGTCCAACGCCGAGGACGCGGTCGGGCTGCTGCGCGGGGCGCTGCGCGGCAACGACCCGGTGCTGTTCTTCGAGCACCGCGCGATGCTCGACGACGCCTGGGCCCGGCGGCCGTGGCCGGGCGACGATTATGTGCTGCCGTTCGGGCGCGCCAAGAAGACCCGCGAGGGCGAGCAGATCACCATCGTCACCTGGGGCGCGATGGTGCCGCGCTGCGAGGCGGCGGCGGACGGCGTGTCGGCGGACGTGATCGACTTGCGCACGCTGATGCCGTGGGACCGCGACACGGTGCTCGACAGCGTCGCCCGGACCCGCCGCTGCCTGGTCGTCCACGAGGATCTGCGCACCGGCGGCTTCGGCGCCGAGATCGCCGCGGTGGTCGCCGACGAGGCGTTCCTCGACCTCGACGCGCCGGTCGCGCGGGTGACCATGCCCGACATCCCGAGCCCGCATCACCCGACCCTGATGGAAGCCGCGCTGCCGTCGGTGACACGGATCCGCGCCGAGATCGACCGGCTGGTTGGGTTCTGACGTGATCGACATCCTCGTCCCCGACGAGCAGGAGGGCACCAAGGCGGTCGTCCGCGCGTGGCTCAAGCAGGTCGGCGATTCGGTCGCCGAGAACGACCCTTTGGTCGAGCTCGAAACCGACAAGGTGACCCAGGAGGTGCCGGCGCCCGCCGCGGGAGTGCTGGCGGAAATCGTGCTCGACACCGACGCCGAGGCGGTGCCGGGGGCGCTGCTCGGGCGGATCGATCCGAAAGAGTCCGTTCGTCCCGAGCCCGTCGAAGGGCGTTCCGCACCGGCGGCCGAGCAGGGCCCTTCGACTTCGCTCGGGACGAATGAGGAGGGGGAGACACGGTTATCGCCCTCCGTCCGGCGGGCGCTGCAGCAGCACGGCATCGACCCGTCGCGAATCAAGGGAAGCGGGCGGGGCGGACGCATTACGCGCGAGGACGTCGAGCGCGCCTTGGAAGGCGCGGCGCCGTCGGGAGCCGACATCCCGCACGACCGGATGCGGCTGAAGATCGCCGAGAACATGGTCCGCGCGGTCGCCCAGGCGCCGCACGTGACCGCGGTGTTCGAAGCCGATTTCTCGGCGGTCGCGGCACACAAGGAGCGACAAGCGGGGCGGGGCGTCAAGCTCAGCTACACCGCCTACATCGTCAAGGCCGCCGCAGAGGCGATGGCGGTCGCGCCGGCGATCAACGGCCGGTGGGAGCAGGACCGGATCGCGGTGTCGCCGACCATCGACATCGGCGTCGGCACCGCATTGGGCGAGAAAGGGCTGGTGGTCCCGGTGGTGCGCGATGCCGGAAACCTCGGCCTCGAGCAGATCGGCCTGGCGCTCGACGACCTGACTCGGAGAGCGCGCGAAGGCAAGCTCACCGGCGGCGACGTGTCCGGCGGCAGCTTCACCATCTCCAACCACGGCGTGTCGGGGTCGCTGCTCGCCGCGCCAATCATCCTCCACCAGGGCCAGGCGGCGATCCTCGGCATCGGCAAGCTCGAAAAGCGAGTCGCGGTGCGCGAAGTCGACGGCGACGATGCGATCGTCATCCTGCCGATGGCCTATGTGACTCTGACCATCGACCACCGCGTCGTCGACGGCCACCAGACCAACGCCTGGCTGACCCGCTTCGTCGAGATCATCGAGGGCTGGCCGGCGCCATGACCGGGCGCCGCGATCCGGACGGCGACCGGATTTTCGTCCACCGGGTGCTGATCGTCATCGCGCTCGCCGCGGTCGCCTTCCTGCTGTGGCAGCTGCGCAGCCTGGTGTTGATGCTGTTCGGGGCGGTCGTCGTCGCAAGCATCTTCCGGGCGCTGGCCGACGTCATCCGCGACCGGGCGAGGCTGCCCGACGGGATCGCGGTCGCTCTGTCGATCGGGCTGATCCTCGGCTCGATCGCGGCGCTGGTCACCGTGTTCGGCGGGCAGATCGCGGCGCAGGTCCACGTGCTGACCGAGGCGCTGCCTGCCGCCTGGCGTTTGCTGGAGGAGCGGATCGCGGCGATGGGCTTCGGCGAGCAGCTCGCCGCTCTGAGCGAGAGCGCGCGTTCCGGCGGCGGAGGCGCCGCATCGGGCCTTGGCAAGGTCGTGATGTCGGTCGGCAACGGCATCGCCGACACTTTGGTGGTGATCTTCGGCGGCATCTTCCTCGCCGCCCAGCCGAATTTCTACCGGATCGGAGCGATCAAGCTGGTGCCGCAGTCCAAGCGCGCCTTGGTCGCCGAGGCGATGGACGACAGCGAGCGCGCGCTTCGGCTGTGGCTGCGCGGGCAATTGTTCGCGATGGTGGTGGTCGGAACCCTGACCGGCCTCGGCCTGTGGCTGATCGGCGTTCCCTCGGCGCTGGCGCTCGGGCTGCTCGCCGGAATGCTCGAGTTCATCCCCTACGCGGGGCCGATCGCCGCGGCGATTCCCGGCGTCCTGCTGGCGCTGGTCGCCGGGCCCGAGACGGCGCTTTGGACCGTCGCGCTCTACGTCGGCGTCCAGCAGTTCGAGGGCTATGTGCTGCAGCCATTGGTGCAGCAATATGCGGTCGACCTTCCGCCGGTGGTGCTTTTGTTCTCGCTGCTCGGCTTCGGCATGCTGTTCGGGATCATCGGCATCATCCTCGCCGCGCCGCTGACGGTGGTGTCCTACGTGCTCGTCAAGCGCCTCTACGTGCAGGAGGCGCTGGGGACGAAAACCCCGATCCCCGGCGAGGACAAGAAATAAGCGTTCAGGCGGTCGTCTCGGCCTTGAATCTCTGCGCTTCCTCCGAGCCGCCGGTGGCGTCGCCGGGGCTGTAGCTGTGCGCCCCGGTGCCGGCGAGGCGGCCGCCCTCGACGATCAGATATTCGTCGCGGATCGGGCGGTTCTCGAAGAAGCATTCGAGGATCTCGCGCGTGCCGGCCGCGTAGCGCGCCTGCGCCGACAGCGACGTGCCCGAGATGTGCGGGGTCATGCCGTGGTTGGGCATCGTCCGCCACGGGTGGTCGCGCGGCGCCGGCTGCGGGAACCAGACGTCGCCGGCGTACCCCGCGAGCTGGCCGCTGGCGAGCGCGGCGACGACCGCGTCGCGGTCGACGATCTTGCCGCGCGCAGTGTTCACCAGATAGGCGCCGCGCTTCATCCGCCCGATCATCGCCGCGTCGAACAGATTCTCGGTTTCGGGATGGAGCGGGCAGTTGATGGTGACCACGTCGCAGACGGCGATCATGTCCTCGACGCTGTCGTGCCAGGCGACTCCGAGCTCCTGCTCGACCGAGGCCGGCAGGCGGTGGCGGTCGAAATAATGCAGCTGCATGTCGAACGGCTTCAGGCGCCGCAGGACCGCGCTGCCGATCCGCCCGGCCGCGACGGTGCCGACGTGCATCCCCTCGACGTCGTAGCTGCGCGCGGCGCAATCGGCGATGTTCCAGCCGCCCTTCAGCACCCACTCGTGCGACGGCAGATAATTGCGCACCAGGCTGAGGATCATCATCACCACATGCTCGGCGACGCTGATCGAGTTGCAGTAGGTGACCTCGGCGACGGTGATGCCCTTGTCGATCGCCGCGGCCAGGTCGACATGGTCCGAGCCGATCCCGGCGGTGATCGCGAGCTTGAGGTTGCGCGCCTTGGCGATCCGCTCGGCCGTCAGATAGGCGGGCCAGAAGGGCTGCGAGATGACGACGTCGGCGTCGGCCAGCTCGCGCTCGAAGACGCTGTCGGGGCCGTCCTTGTCCGAGGTGACGACCAAGGTGTGGCCGGCGTCTTCCAGAAATCGGCGCAGGCCGAGCTCGCCCGACACGCAGCCCAACAGCTCGCCGGGCCTAAAATCGATCGCCTTGGGAGTCGGCAGGGTCTGGCCGTCGGGATAGCGCTCGATCTTCGGCAAATCGTCGCGCGGGTAGGAGGAGGGCATCCCGCCGACGGGATCGTCGTAGAGAACGCACAGGATCTTGGCCATTGCGAGCTTCCTTCCAGGTCAGGAGCATCGAACGCGGCACAGAATATGGCGCACCCAAGAGGATTCGAACCTCTGACCTCTGCCTTCGGAGGGCAGCGCTCTATCCAGCTGAGCTATGGGTGCGTGGGGGCCGCTTAGCCTCGTGACCGCTCAGCGGCAAGAAGGGTCGAGAAAGCGCCGGAGGCCGGCGTGGAGCTGCTCGCGCGCCCGGCCGACGATCATGCCGACGTGGCCCGCGGCGATCGGCACGGTGTCGCCGGCGGGCGCGGTCGCGGCGGGAGTGATTCGGTCGCGGTCGGCGGTGAAGTGGAGCGCGGGAACGGCGATCCGGTCGGTGATCGTCGTTCCGGCGATGCTCCAGCCGCCGCTTCCGGGCAGGTCGGCGCCGAAGAATCGCTCGATCAGCTCGGCCGCGGCCGGGCAGGGCAGCGGCTCGCCCTGGTTCGCCCAATCCTCGAGCTGGACGAAGCGGCGCGCCTCCGCGCTTGCGGGGTCGAGCGCGGCGAAGCTGGCGAACTTGCTCACCGTCCGCTCGGGGTCGAGCGACCAGAACGCCGCCTGGAGCACTTCCATCGGCAGCGCACCGAGCGCTTGCGCGGCGCCGCGCGAATGGCGCCACATGCTCTGCACATTCGCTCGGCTTTCCGCTGGGTAGGCGGAAAAACGCCACGGGGCGGCGAGGGTGACGATGCGCTCGGCGGGCGCGAGGTTGGCGGCGGCGATCGCCATCGTCCCGCCGAGGCAATAGCCGACCAGCGCGGCCGGCTCGCCGAGCTCGTGCAGCAGCGGCAACAGAAGCTGCTCGACATGGCCAGAGACGCCGAGGCCCGAACGCTCGCGCGCCTCGCCCCAGTCGAGCAGCAATGCGTGGCGGCCCATGCCGGCGATCGCGGACGCCAGCGACACCTCGGGGTCGAGGTCGAGGATGTGCGGCGGGTTGATCAGCGACGGGATCAGGATCGCAGGCGCGCCCGATCCGCCGTGATCGCGCAGGCGCACCGGGCCGGCGCGAGCGGCTTCGGGCCGCGGAGCGGCGGGCACCGGCCGCTCGGCATCCTCGTAGGCGGTCAATCCGTCGAGCGCGGCGCGGGCGAGGTCCGGGTCGCGGTCCGCCATCATCCGCACCAGCTCGAGAAACAGCGGCAGCGGACGCGGTGCCCTTTGCGAGGCCCGTTCATGTTGCAGTGCACTATGCTCCGGTAGTAGGTGGCCGTGACGGTCTCGGGAGCGGTTCATGGCGAAGTCTTCGGGCAAGGCGACAATCAAGAAGTACGCGAACCGGCGGCTATATGACACCGAAAGCTCGACTTACATCACGCTCGACAAGCTGGCCGAGATGATTCGCGAGGGCCGCGAGTTCGAGGTGGTCGACGCCAAGACCGGTGAAGATATCACCCGCCATGTCCTGACCCAGATCATCGTCGACGAGGAATCGCGCGGTTCGACCATGCTGCCGGTGAATTTCCTGCGACAGCTGATCGGCCTCTACGGCAATTCGATGCAGGGCATGGTGCCGCAATATCTCGAGGCGGCGATGGACGCATTCCAGCGCAACCAGTCGGTGATGCGCGACGCGTTCGGAACCAATGTCCTCGCCGACCTCGCCAAGCGCAACATGGCGCTGTTCGGCGAGGCGAGCCGGGCGTTCACCCCCAAGGCCCAGGCGGACGCGAAGAAAGCTCGCGACGCCGAGCTCGAGAAGCTTCGCTCCGAGCTTGCCGAGCTGCAGGCCAAGGTCGATCGGCTGGGCCGCTGACGCGATGCTTCGAACGTTTGCCGCGGCGCTGATCGCGCTTACTCCCGCCGCTCTCGCCGCCCAGACCGCTCCGGTCCAGCCCGCGGTTGATTTCAACACCGCCCGCGTCGCGCTCGGGGCCTGGTCATATCAATCCGCGCCGGGCGGCAGCATGGCTCGGTTCGTCGACACGACCGGCACCGCTCGGCTGGTCCTCCAGTGCGCGCGGGCGACGCGGCGAGTGACGATCGCGCTGACCAGCGCGGCGCCGGCCGCGAGCCTGTCGGTGTGGACGAGCAATGCGTCGCGCACCGTGCCGGCGCGCTTCGAGCCGAATGCGATGCGCGTTGCCGCCGAGCTTCCGGCGCACGATGCATTGCTCGATGGAATCGCGTTCAGCCGCGGGCGCATTGCGGTGACGATGGCGGGTGGGGTGCCGCTGGTCGCGCCGGCGTGGCCCGAAGCAGCACGAACGATCGAGGATTGCCGAATTTGAACGGCAATACAAGACTTGCGTTGTCGGCGATGAAGACTCATGTTCGTTCCTGGCTTCAACGCAGCGAAAGGAGGTGATCCGATGTCTCATGGTTCAGCAGAGGGGTCGGTCCAAATCGTTCGCGAGGTGATGCTTTAAGCGCACCCGAACGGCTGGAACCTCCGGCCGCTGACCATGTCGAAGGGGATCGCCGCTTTGCCGGCGGTCCCCTTTTACGCGTCCGCATTTGTCGCGCGTTGAAACATCGCCGCGCCGCCGCGACGGAACTGTTACGCGCCTGAAGTGTCTTTCCTCCATCCGAAGGGAGGTTTTGCAAATGGCGAAATCGAGCACGAAAAAACGTTCGTCCAAATCATCGTCGTCGCGTTCCGGCAAATCGACGGTCGACAAGATCGCCAAGGCGGCGATGAGCCGCGAGATGCTCGGCGCCGGATTGGCCGCCGCGGCCGCCGCGATCAGCGCCAGCCCGGCCGCGCGCCGCAAGATTCGCGATGCCGGACTCGATGCCGCGGACACCGCATCGCAAGCGGCGAGCACGGTGATGTCGAGCGCCAGCAAGCTTGGCGCGCTGATCGCCGAAGCCGTCGCCGACGCGGCGCAGCGCGTGATGAGCGGCAAATGGTCGGACGATGAAGGCGAGACCGGCGCAGCCCGCGGCTCCGCATCGGGCGCCCGCCGCGCGGCGAGCAGCGGTGCTCGCGCTCGCAAATCGACGGCGCGCAAACCGGCGGCGCGCAAACCGGCGGCGCGCAAGCGGGCCACCGGGGCCCGCACGGCCGCGGCGAAAAGCAGCGGCGGCGCAGCGCGCAAGGCCGGCACGGCGCGCAAGGCGACCGGCGGAGTGAAGAGTACCGCGCGCAAGACCACCACGCGGAAGACGACCGCCCGCAAGACCACGGCCCGCAAGACCACCGCGCGCAAGACCACGGCCCGCCGCACTACCACCCGTTCCGGTGGGCGCGGCAGCGGTGCCCCGAGCGGCGGCGGCGGTGGAGCGGGAGGCGGCGGAGCCTAAGGGGGCCTAGGCGGCCTGGCCGGCGAACTGCAGCTTGGCGAGGCTCGCGTAGAGGCCGTTGGCGGCCGACAGCGAGGCGTGCGTCCCTTCCTCGACGATCCGGCCGCTGTCCATGACGACGATCCGGTGGGCGGCGCGGACGGTCGCCAGCCGGTGCGCGATGACGACGGTCGTCCGCGTCCGCATCAGCCGCTCGAGCGCTTCCTGAACCAGCCGCTCGCTTTGCGCGTCGAGCGCGGACGTCGCCTCGTCGAGCAGCAGCAACGGTGAATCGCGCAGCAGCGCTCGGGCGATGGCGATGCGCTGGCGCTGGCCGCCGGACAGCCGGGCGCCGCCCTCGCCGAGGAAGCTGTCGTAGCCGCCGGGCAACTGGACGATGAACTCGTGCGCGTTGGCGGCCCGCGCGGCTTCCTGGATCTCCGCGTCGCTCGCGTCCCAGCGGCCGTAGCGCAAATTGTCGCGCGCCGACGCGGCGAACAGCACGCTCTCCTGCGGGACGAAGGCGATGCGCTTGCGGATTTCAGCGGGATCGGCGTCGCGCAGATCGACTCCGTCGAGGGTCACGCGGCCTTCCTGCGGGTCGTAGAAGCGCAGCGCGAGCTGGAACAGGGTCGACTTGCCGGCACCCGACGGGCCGACCACCGCGACCGTTTCGCCAGGTGCGATCGCCAGGCTCAAGTCGTGCACCGCCTTGTCGTCGGGGCGGGTCGGATAGAGGAAGCTGACCTTCTCGAAGCTGAGCGCGCCCTGCGCCGGCTCGGGCAGCGGCACGGGGTTGGCGGGCGCGCGGATTTCCGCTTGCTCGCGCATCAGCTCCTCGATCCGCCCGGCGGCGCCCGAGCCGCGCAGCAGGTCGCCATAGACCTCGGTCAGCGCTCCGAACGCGCCGCCGACCAGCACCCCGGTGAACACGAAGGCGGCGATCGAGCCGCCGGTCATCCGCCCCGCGGCGACGTCGATCGCGCCTTCCCACAGCAGCATGACGATCGAGCCGAAGATCAACGCAATGATGGTGAAGGTCATCACCGCGCGCATCGAAAAGCGGCGGCGGGCGACGGCAAACGCATTCTCGACCGCGGACCGGAAGCGACCGAGCTCGCGCTCCTCCTGGCCGAACGCCTGGACAACCTTCATCGCCCCCAGGGTCTCCGACACCGTCGAGCCGACGTCGGCGATCCGGTCCTGCGAGGCGCGGCTGAGGCTCCGGATCCGGCGGCCGAAAAAGATCACCGGCCCGAACACGACCGGGATTCCGATCACCAGCATCCCGGCGAGCTTGGGCGACAAAGCGAACAGATAGACGATTCCGCCAAGCCCGGTGGCGAGGTTGCGCAAAGCGATCGAGATGCTCGAGCCGACCACCTGCTCGAGGATCGCGGTGTCGGCGGTGAGCCGCGAGGCGATCTCCGACGGGCGGTTCTCCTCGAAGAAGCGCGGCGGCAGGGTCAGCAGGTTCCTCTGCACCGCGACGCGCAGGTCGGCGATGGTGCGCTCGCCGATCCACGACACGAAATAGAAGCGCAGGGCGGTCGCGGCGGCGAGCACGACGACGATCATCAGCAGATACTGGAACGCGGTGCCGACCGCCTCGGCGCTCGCCCCGTCGGAGCCGAAGCCCTGGTCGATCACCCGCTTGAAGCCGTAGGGGATCGCGAGCGTGGCCGCCGACGACAGGACGAGGAAGAACAGCGCGGCGGCGATCTGCTGCGGATATTTCGACGCGTAGCGCCAGACCAGCCGCAGATTGCCGATCTTGCGCGTGCCCTCGGGCTGTTTTTCGGATTTCGCCGCCATCGCCGCGACGACTAGCAGTGTGGCGGCCGGGCCTCAATTGCCGCGGCGCAGCTTCCGCAATGCAGCATCGCCCCTTGCTTCGGGACCCAATGGCCGCCACATCTGTTCAGTCCCTTGCCCACTTTTCCCCCCGAGGTCTGATGCTTTACGACGCCTACGAAGTGCAGCGCTCATTCCTTGCCGGAGCGAGCAGGCTCGCCGGGCTCGGCGCCGGATGGCTCAACAACCCCGCAAACCCGCTGTCCTACAGCTCGATGGGCCCGGTCGTGGCGGCCAGCCTCGACGTGTTCGCCCATGCTTCGGCGCTGCGGGGCAAGCCGGAGTTCGGCCTGGGCTCGACGACCATCGGGCGCAAGACGGTTCCGGTCCGCGAGGAGATCGTCGTCGCCAAGCCGTTCGGCGACCTCAAGCATTTCGTCCGGGTCGGCGCTCCCGGGGATCATCCGAAGCTGCTGATCGTCGCTCCGATGTCGGGCCACTTCGCGACCCTGCTGCGCGGCACGGTCGAGCGGCTGCTGCCGCGCCACGACGTCTATATCACCGACTGGAAGGACGCGAAGCTGGTGCCGCTGTCGGACGGGAGCTTCGACCTCGACGATTATGTCGATTATCTGATCGAGTTCCTGGAAGCGATCGGCGAGGCGGGCGGCGAGCGGCCGCACATGCTCGCGGTCTGCCAGCCGGCCGCGCCGGCGTTCGCCGCGACCGCTCTGATGGCGGCGGACAAGCACCCTTGGCGGCCCAAGAGCCTGACGATGATGGGCGGGCCGATCGACACCCGCGAAGCGCCGACCGCGATCAACACGCTGGCGACGCAGCGGCCGCACGCCTGGTTCGAGAACAATGTCGTCGCGACCGTGCCGATGATCTACCCGGGCGCCGGGCGGAAGGTTTACCCGGGCTTCCTGCAGCTCGCCGGGTTCATGACCATGAACTTGGGCGATCATCTGATCAGCCACTGGGAGATGTTCAAGCACCTGGTCGAGGGCGACGAGGAGAGCGCCGACGCGACGCGGGCGTTCTACGAGGAATATCGCTCGGTCAGCGACATGAGCGCCGAATTCTACCTGCAGACGGTCGACGTCGTGTTCCAGCGCCATTTGCTGCCGGACGGCCAATATTTGCACCGCGGCCGGCGGGTCGACCCGGCGGCGATCCGCGACACCGCCCTGCTGGCGATCGAGGGCGAGCGCGACGACATTTCCGGGATCGGCCAGACCCGCGCCGCGCTCGACATCGCCAGGCGGCTGCCGGCGGCGAAGAAGAAATATCATTTGGCCCGCGACGTCGGCCATTACGGCATCTTCAACGGCCGCAAGTGGCGCGAGAATATCGCTCCCGTCGTCGAGAAGTGGATCGCCTCAAACGCCTGACGGCTCGGCCGCGGCTTCGGCCTCGGCGATCGCCGCCTCGACCATCCTCGCCCAGGTTTCGCTGTCGCCGGCCGACGCCATCTGCGCATCGGGCTCGCGCATGGTGTGGAGCACCGCCAGCGCCTGGTTGACGTGCTCGCGCCAGACCAGGTCGATCTTGCCGCCGGCCGACGGGTCGCTGCCCTCGGCGTTGCTGCTGTGGGCGGCGCCGGCGAGCACCCGGGCAATGCGCTCGACCAGCGGCTGTTCGGAAACGGGCATCGCAAGGTCCTCCTGTTGGAGGCTCAACCCGCCTGGCGGCGTTTGGGTTCAAGTAGGCGTTTGAGCGCGCGCCGGGCGGCGAGCACCAGCCACAGCGAGGCGATGACCAGGATCACCGCGATCAGGGCGGCGGCGACCGGGTTGGCGATCGCCAGCGCGAGCAGGCCGCCGGTGGCGACGTCCTCCGCGGTCGAGACGACGACGTTGGAAAAGGGCTCGGGGCTGGCGTTGACGAGCGTCCGGGCGCCGGCCTTGCCGGCATGGGCGGTGAACGCCGCGGCGCCGCCGAGGAGGAAGCTCGCGACCTGCCAGGCGGGGTCGCCGGCGTCGATGATCGCCAGGCTCAGCAAGGCCCCGCCGACCGGGCGGATGAACGAGTGGACCGCGTCCCAGGCGCTGTCGACCCAGGCGACCTTGTCGGCGAAGAACTCGGCCACCGCCCCCGCAGCGGCGATCCCGATCACCCAATCGTTGGCGAGCACGTCGAGCGCCTGCAGCCGCTCGGGCAGGTCGATCCAGCCCATCTTCATCGCCAGCCCGGTGGCGAAGGTGACCAGGTAGAGCCGCCAGCCGGCGAGCAGGCTGACGGACGAGGCGAGGGCGATCAGCTCGACGGCGTCCATTTTCGCTTACAGGACCTCGAACAGCCCCGCCGCGCCCATTCCGCCACCGACGCACATGGTGACGACGACATGCCTGGCGCCGCGGCGCTTGCCTTCGATCAAGGCGTGGCCGGTCAGGCGGGCGCCGCTCATTCCGTACGGGTGGCCGATCGAAATCGCTCCGCCGTCGACGTTGAAGATCTCGTCGGGGATCCCGAGCTTGTCCTGGCAGTAAAGCACCTGGACCGCGAACGCCTCGTTCAGCTCCCACAGGCCGATGTCGCCGACCTTGAGGCCGAAGCGGTCGAGCAGTTTCGGCACCGCGAACACCGGGCCGATGCCCATTTCCTCGGGCTCGGTGCCGGCGACCGCCATTCCGAGGTAGCGGCCGAGCGGCTCGAGCCCGCGCTTCTCGGCGAGCCCCGCCTCCATCACGACGCAGACCGACGCTCCGTCGGACAGCTGGCTGGCGTTGCCGGCGGTGATCAATTTGTCGGGGCCGCGCACCGGCTCCAGTTTGGCCAAGCCCTCGAGGGTCGTGTCGGGGCGGTTTCCCTCGTCCTTGTCGAGAGTCACCTCGCGCATCGACACCACGCCGGTCTCCCTGTCCTTGACCGCCATGGTCGCGGTGACGGGGATGATCTCGTCGGCGAAGCGCCCTTCGGCCTGGGCGGCGGCGGTGCGCTGCTGCGAGCGCAGCGCATATTCGTCGCAGCGCTCGCGGCTGACGGAATAGCGATGGCCGACGATCTCGGCGGTGTCGATCATCGGCATGTAGACGCCGTTGTGCATCGACAAGAGCTCCGGATCCGGCCCCAAGCGCATCTCGCCCGTCTGCACCAGGCTGATCGATTCGACGCCGCCGGCGATGACGATATCCATGCGGTCGACGATCACCTGCTTGGCGGCGGTGGCGATCGCCATCAGCCCCGACGCGCACTGGCGGTCGATCGACATGCCCGAGACGGTCACCGGAAGCCCGGCGCGCAAAGCGGCGGTCCGGCCGATGGTGGTCTGGACTCCCTGCTGCAGGGCGGCGCCGATGATCACGTCGTCGACCTCGGCCGGGTCGAGCCGGGCGCGCTCGACGACCGCGCGGATCGGGTGGGCGGCGAGCGTCGGCGACGGGGTCGCGTTGAACGCCCCGCGGTACGCTTTTCCGATCGGCGTTCGGGCGGTCGCTACGATGACGGCGTCGCGGGCGGGCATCTCAATCTCCTTGGACGAACAATAAGGCGAGCCATTGGGCGGTCAGCGCGGGCTTGTCCTCGCCCTCGATCTCGACCGTCACCGAATGGCGCACGAGGATCTGCCCCGGCGCCTTGTCCTCGACCGAGTCAAGCACGAAGCGGCCGCGGATGCGCTTTCCCGACCGCACCGGGGCGATGAAGCGCACCCGGTCGAGCCCGTAATTGATGCCCATCCGCAGGGTCTCGGGCACGAGCATCGCCTCGGCGCCCATCCGCGACAGCATCGACAAGGACAGGAAGCCGTGGGCGACGGTGCCGCCGAAGGGGGTGCGGGCGGCGGCCTCGGCATCGACATGGATGAACTGCTTGTCCTCGGTCGCCTCGGCGAACGCGTCGATCCGGTCCTGGTCGATGGCCAGCCAGTCCGAAACTCCGACTTCGGTGCCGACGCGGCCGCGGATTTCGTCCAGCGACGCGGCCGGCATCAGCTTTTCGCCGGAGCGGGCGGCGCGTAGGGCATGACCAGAGTGCCGTCGGGCGCGGCGGCGAAGGTGGTCTGGGTCGGGTAGGCAAATTCGATGCCTTCGGCGGCGAAGACCTTCAGCAGGCCCAGGATGACCGCCGAGCGGTGGCCGGCGATGATGTCCTGGTCGAGGCTGGCGATCTCGAACAAAAGCTCATGATCGAGGCTCGAGGGCGAAAGGGCGCTCAGCGTGCAGCGGACGAACTTGCAGCCCTTGCGCGCCTCGACCGCCGCCCGCGCCAGCTCGGGCACCCGCTCGAGCTGGTCGACCGGGGTCTGGTAGACGAGGCCGAAGGTCAGGACCGAGCGGCGGCTGCGGCCGTCGGCGAGGTTGTGGATCTCGCGCTCGAGCAGCTTGGTGTTGGCCATTACCAATTGCTCGCCGGTCAGCGAGCGCAGCCGGGTGGTCTTGAGCCCGATGCGCTCGACGGTGCCGACGCTGTTGTCGTAGCGGATGACGTCGCCGCGCTTGAACGGCTTGTCGAACAGGATCGCGAGCGCCGCGAACAGGTCCGAGAAGATGCCCTGGGCGGCAAGGCCGATGGCGATGCCGCCGATGCCGAGGCCAGCGACCAGCGCGGTGACGTTGACCCCGACATTGTCGAGGATGACGATGAAGGCGATCGCGAACAGAGCGATGCTGACCAGTACCCGGATCACCGAGGCCGCATTGCCGAGCGTGGTTTCGCCCGGCTCCTCGCCGATCCGCCGCCCGATCGCCCCGAGGATCAGCTCGCGGGCCCAGACCGCGCCCTGGATCGCGAAGGCGATGATGAACAATATGTCGATGATCCGGGCGACGCGCCTCGGCGGCTCGACGAAGTTGGTGACGATCGCCAGCGCGGCGACGATCATGAAGGCGAGGCTGGTCTTGGCCAGCACCCGGCCGATGACCGATTTCCAGCTTCGATAGTCGGGGTCGGACGCGGTGATCCGCTCGCCGGCGCTGCGCAGCACCAGCATCCCGGCGACCAGCGCCAGGGCAACCAGGACCCCGGCCAGCAGTGCCTCGCTGTTGAGCTGGATCCAGGCCAGGAAGCCGTCCCATCGCTGCATCGGGTCGCGCATGGCGCCCGTCATGGCGGCACGCCGCGGCCCGATCAAGCCGGGGCCGCCGCCGTCTTGCGCCGCCGCGACTGCCGCTTGAGGAACTCGAGCAGGCCGACCTCGGCCGACGACAGCCATTTGCGCCGGCGGGGCCGCTCCATCCCTTGCAGCGGGTCGCGCGGCCGCTCCTTGGCTGCCTCGACCAGCGCCGGATGGACATAGGACTTGCGGCTGATCGCGACGGTGTTGCCGAGCGCCTCGGCGACCGGTTCGATCATCGTTCCGACGCCGACCTTCCTTTTGTCGCCCGCCTCGAGCAATTGCTCGAACGCGATCACGCTCGCGCCCCAGGTGCGGAAATGCTTGGCGGTGAAATCGCCGCCGCTCGCCTCGCGGATATAGTCGTTGACGTCGGCCGAAGTGATTTGCTGCGGCTCGCCGTCGCCGTTCACATATTGGAACAGGGCCTGGCCCGGCAGCTCCTGGCAGCGGCGGACCACCCGGGCGAGCCGGCGGTCGGTGATGGTCACCTCGCGGACGATCCCGTGCTTGCCGGCGAAGCGCATCTTCAACTTGCGGCCGGTCTCGCTGACGTGCCTGCTGAGCAGGGTCGTGGCGCCGAAGCTCTTGTTCTCCTTCGCATATTCTTCGTTGCCGACCCGCAGATACTCGGTGTCGAGCAGCCGCACGACCGCCGCCAGCACCGCCTCGCGACTGAGCTTGCGCTGGTTGAGGTGCTTTTCGACCGTCCGGCGGATTTTGGGCAGCGCCTTGCCGAAGTCGACCAGGCCGGCGAACTTGCTGGCGTCGGCATTGGCGCGGAAGTCGGGGTGGTAGCGATATTGCTTGCGGCCGCGGGCGTCGATTCCGGTCGCC